>CADAFW010000049.1 GCA_902787295.1 uncultured Bacteroidia bacterium | reverse complement strand
GGCAACAAGAATTTCTGGCTGCTCGGCCTGCTTTGCGTGCTGTTCTACAGCAGCATCATAGCCTTCAAGAAATTCGCCGGCGCCATCCTCATCCCGCGTTTCGGCATCCCGGCCGGCACCGCCGGATGGATGGTATCCATGCTGCCGTTCTCCACTGTCATCTTCGCCCCGCTGTTCGGCCTGCTGGTGGACAGGAAGGGCCACGGTACCCGCTGGATGGTGCTCGGCTCCGTACTTGCACTGACCGCGCATCTGCTTCTCGCCTACGCCCCCGCCGGGGTCCCGTTCTGGGGCTATCTCGCGATGGTGTTCCTGGGATTCGGCTATTCGCTCGTCCCCGCGGCCTTGTGGCCCAGTGTGCCCAAGATCGTGCCGGACAAGGTGCGCAGATGTTCACCGGCCTCTGCATCGCCGCCGTGGTCATCGCCCTGCTCTTCGCCCGCATCTCGGTCCGTCACCCGGAACTCGCCCTGGACAAGCCGAACAGGGAGTAGCATTTCTATAAATCGTAATCCTGCTGGGAAGATGCTGCAGGCATCTCCCCGCGGTTACCTTCGCTTCGCTCATCCCTCCCGCTGCGCTCCGCTTGCGGGCCCCTCCCGTTCACGTGGCCACGGGCGGCCACGGGTCCCGCGGGGAGACGCCTGCAGCAATCTTTCCGAGCGGGCTACCTTGTAATAAAAAAGCCGACCCTTCCGGATCGGCTTTTTCATATGAATTTTCGCAGACTAGAACCTGTAGCGCAGTGAGAGTGCTACGCCGCTGGGGGAGAAACGGGTCTCCGGAACGAGGTAGAAGGTCGGCCTCCAGTCAAGGGAAACGTTGAACGGGATGGTGCCGAACTGATACTCGAGGCCTACCTGGGCAAGGGCGCCGACGAAGAAATAGTCACCGACCAGACCGAGGTTGGCACCGGGGCCAGCATAGAAGTTGAAACCGCCGCCGAATTCAGCGATGATGTAATCCCAGGATGCGGTACCGTTGATGCCTGCAGTGCTCCATCCAAGGTCGAATTCGATGAAATTGGTGGTGCCGAGTCCGTGCTGATAGGAGAGTTCTGCACCGAAACCGGGATTGAAGCTGGGGCTGCCGAAGCGGACACCAAGTGCACGGGGCTGTGCAGCGGCGACTGCCACGAAGGCGGTCAGGGCGACTGCGATTGCAAGGAGTTTCTTCATTTCTTATCTGTTTTAAACGTTTATATAAGTCTTTCTATCAAACAAATATACTAAACTATTCCCGAAAAACCAAGGAACGCCATGGCCATGATGCCGGCCGTGATGAGCGCCACCGGGAGGCCCTTGAAGGCCTTGGGGACGTCGCTTAGGGCGAGGTGCTCGCGGATGCCGGCGAAGAGGATCATCGCTAGACCGTAGCCGAGAGCGGTGGCGAAAGCATAGACCGTGGCCTCGCCGAGATTCAGCATATGCGCCTCGCCGCCGAAGGTGAATTCCTTGGTGACCACCGTGAGGGCCACGCCGAGCACGGCGCAGTTGGTGGTGATGAGCGGGAGGAAGATTCCGAGGGCCTGGTAGAGCCCCGGGCTGACTTTCTTGAGCACGATCTCGACCATCTGCACCAGGGATGCGATGACGAGGATGAACGATATGGTCTGCAGGAAGGTAAGTCCCAGAGGGATAAGCAGATACTTGTTCAGAAGATAGGTAACCACGGTGGCGAGGGTGATGACGAAGCACACCGCACCGGACATTCCGGTGGCCGTGGACAGTTTGCTTGACACACCCAGGAACGGGCAGACGCCGAGGAACTGGGCAAGCAGGATGTTGTTGACGAAGATCGCCGAAACGATTATGAGAAGATATTCCATAACACCTACTTTTTAGCAAGGAACTTGTTGAACAGTACGAGGAGGTATCCCAGCACGATGAACGCGCCCGGAGCCATCACGAAAGCGAGGATGCCGTCGCCGGCGACGAATTTCCATCCGAAGACGGAGCCGCTGCCGAGGATCTCGCGGACGATGCCTATCACGGTGAGCGACAGGGTGAAGCCGAGTCCCACGCCGATGCCGTCGAGGGCGGAGTCGCCCACGCTGTTCTTGTTGGCGAACGCCTCGGCGCGGCCCAGCACTATGCAGTTGACCACGATGAGGGGGATGAAGAGTCCCAGGGTGGCATAGACGTCGGGCACGAAGGCCTGCATGAGCAGTTGCAGCAGCGTCACGAAGGTCGCGATGACGACGATATACGTAGGGATGCGGACCTTGTCGGGCACCATCGGAGCGATGAGCGAAATGAATATATTGCTGAGGATGAGCACGAACATGGTCGCAAGGCCCATCTCCATTCCGTTGATCGCCGAAGTGGTCGTAGCCAGCGTGGGGCAGATGCCGAGCACCAGCACGAAAGTCGGGTTGTTCTTTACAAGCCCGTCGGTGATGAGGGAGAATTTGTTACTCATTTTCCTGTCCTCCATTATCGGTTACGGTTTCTGCGGGAGCAGGCTCTGCGGGGCGGCTTGCACCCGTCACGGCGTCAGAGCCGGCGGCGCTGCCGTTCAGGACGGCGGAAGCCTTGACCGCGACGGCCACCGCGAGGGTATAGGCGCGGGAAGTGATGGTGGAAGCCGTGATGGCGTCCACGTCGCCGCCGTCGTTCTTCACGACGAGCTTCTTCGCCTTGGGGTCGAAGCCCCGGAACTGGCCGATGAACTTCTCGTCCGTCCCGCACTTGGCCCCGAGGCCCGGGGTCTCGGAATGCGAGAGGACGGCGGTGTTGTGGATGATGCCGTCATTGTCCACGCCCACCATCACGGTGAGCGGGCCTCCGAATCCGGAGGTGGTGACCATCACCGCATAACCCGTATCGGTCTTGTAGTAAGGATATTCCGTGCCCTCCACCTCGACGGTGCCGAGGACGGGGTCGCCGGAGAATGCAGGGAGCACCTTGGCTATGGTCGCATTGGTCTTGGCCTGTGCGGCGGCAGCGATGGGCTCCACGGTCACGGCATAGGTGACTGCCAGCAGCGCCGAGCACACGAGGCACACCAGCGACAGGCAGAGAGCCATATTCTTCAGACTGGATTTGCTTGCCATACGCTATGCCCTCCCGTATTTACGCTGATGGAACCACCTGTTGAGGAGCGGAACCACGCAGTTCATGATGAGGATGGCGAACGACATGCCCTCCGGGTAGGAGCCGAAGTAGCGTATCATCATCACCACTATACCGATGCCGACGCCGTAGACCACTCCGCCCCAGTTGCTCATCGGCGAGGTCACGTAGTCGGTGGCCATGAAGCAGGCGCCGAGTATGATACCGCCGGTGAGGAGGTTGAAGACGGGACCGGTGAACATTTCCGGATTGCAGAGATGGAAGATTGCGGCAATGACGGCCACGGTGCCGAATATGCTCAGGGTGATCCAAGGCTTGATGACCTTGCGCACGAGCAGGTAAACCCAGCCCGCAAGCAGCGCGAGGGCCGAAATCTCACCCGCGGAGCCTCCGATGTTCAGGAGGAAGGTGTTCAGCATGTCCACGTCGGCCACCGCAAGGGCGCCTTTCTCGCCGGCGATGCCGAGGAGGGTCGCACCGGAGACCGCATCCACGTTCTGGATGAAGCCCTGCGGGACGGTCCAGTCGGTCATTATGGCCGGGAAGGAGATAAGCAGGAACACGCGGGCCGTGATGGCCGGGTTGAAGATGTTCTGGCCAAGGCCGCCGAAGGTCATCTTGGCTACGCCTATGGCCATCACCGCACCGATGACGACCACCCACCAGGGCGTGGTGGACGGAAGGTTCATCGCGAGCAGAAGGCCGGTGACCACCGCGGAGAGGTCCCCGACGGTGCAGGGCTTCTTGAGGAGCCACTTGGTGATCGCCCATTCGAGGAGCACGCAGGATGCGACGCTCACCGCGAGGATGAGGAGTTCGGACCAGCCATAGAACAGGACCGAGACTATCACCGCCGGCATGAGCGCGATCACCACGTCCCGCATCAGCGACATCGTGGATGTGCTGGAATGGACGTGAGGATTGGGGGAAACTATGAGATTGCCCATATCTACTGATTCTTTGCGGCCTCTGCGGCGGCCTTGGCGGCGGCTGCGCGGGCACGGATGACACCCATTACCTGACCCTTGGCCTGGCGGATGTTGTCCAGGAGAGGGATGTTGGCAGGACAGCTGTAGAGGCAGCAACCGCATTCGATGCAGTCCTGGGCGGCATTGTCTTCGAGCTGCCCGAGGTCGCCGGCCTTGTACAGGCGGTTGAGAAGGAACGGCTCCAGGCCCATCGGGCAGGCGTCCGCGCACTTTCCGCAGCGGATGCAGTTGCTCTCGGGCTTGCGCTTGGTCAGAGCCTCGCTGAGATAGAGTATGGACGACGAGCCCTTCACGGTGCAGGCGTCGATGTTCGCAATCGCGCGTCCCATCATCGGGCCGCCGCTGACGAGCTTCGCGGCTCCTTCGGGGATGCCGCCGGCGTACTCGGCGATGAACGAGAGGGGAACGCCGATGCGGAAGAGGTAGTTGTGCTGCTTCTCCACCGGCAGGCAGTCACCGGTAACGGTGAGGGTGTTGGTGATGAGCGGGCGGTTCTTCTGCACGGCCTCGTAGACGGCGAGCGACGTGGCCACGTTCTGCACCACGGCACCTACGCTGATGGGGAGGGCGCCGGACTTCACCTGACGGTGCATCACCGCGTCGATGAGCTGCTTCTCGCCGCCCTGCGGGTAACGCTTCTTCAGGGGCTGGACGCTGATTCCCTGATAGCCGAGCTCTGCCACAGCCTTGCCCATGGCCTCGATGGCCTCGGGCTTGTTCTCCTCTATGCCGATGACGCACTTGCATCCGCCGAGGATCTTCTGCATTATGGCGGCTCCGACGACTATCTCCTTCGGGCGCTCGACCATGATGCGGAAGTCGCTCGTGAGGAAGGGCTCGCACTCGGCGCCGTTGAGGATGAGGCACTCGGGGTGGGCGTTGGGGCCCGGATTGAGTTTCACGTGGGTCGGGAAAGTCGCACCGCCGAGTCCCACCACGCCGTTGGCCTTGATGCGTTCGAGCATCGCGGGCACGTCGGAAGGCAGCTCGGTGACGAGTCCGGGAGTGAGGTCGATGCCTTCCGCCCAGACTTCTTCGTCGGCCACAGCTATCTCTATATGGGTCACCAGGTTGCCGGCGAGGTCCTTGCGCGGGGCAATGGACTTCACGGTACCGGTCACCGGGGAATGCACGAATGCGGAGATGAACCCGCCCGGCTCGGCTATGACCTGGCCGGTCCTGACGCTGTCCCCTGCCGCCACGAGCGGCTTGGCGGGGGCGCCGAGGTGCTGTGCCATGGACACATAGACCGTCTTGGGGAGCGGGAGCACCTCTATGGCACGTCCGCGGGCGATCTTGTTGTCGGCCGGATGGACGCCTCCGATGGAGAAAGTGATCTTGCTAGCCATTGTTTTCCTCCTTCTTTAACGGTTCGGCAGCCGGCTTCACGGCCACGGGCTCCGCAGCAGCGGCGGCCTCGCGGGCCTTCTTCTGGCGCTCGGCTATGCGCGCCTTCACCGCATCCTTGTCAAGCTCCTTCGGGAAATTGACGCCGTGGATGGCTCCGGTGGGGCACATTGCCTCGCACTCGCGGCAGAGGCGGCATTTGCCGTAATCGATGTATGCGACGTTGTCCTCGAGGACGATGGCGTCGTGGGTACAGGTCTTCACGCAGATTCCGCAGCCTATGCAGGCGGCGGCGCAGGCCTTCCTGGCGGCGGGACCCTTGTCCTTGTTCACGCAGGAGACATACACGCGCATTCCGCGCGGACCCTTGTTGCGCAGTTCGATGATGTGCTTCGGGCAGGCCTTGGCACAGGCGCCGCAGGCGGTGCACTTTTCTTCGTCCACGACGGGCAGGCCGGTGGCGGGATCCATGGAGATCGCGCCGAACTGGCAGGCCGAGACGCAGTCGCCGCAGCCGAGGCAGCCGAAGGCGCATCCGGTGTCGCCGCTGTAGAGGGCCGCCTTCACGCGGCAGGAAGCGACGCCGTCATAGACATTCGTCCTGGGACGGTTTTCGCAGCTTCCGTTACAGCGGACCACGGCCACCTGGGGAGCCTTTTCCTTGACCTCGAGGCCAAGGATGGCAGCGACTTTCTTCATCACGTCGTTGCCGCCCACGGGACAGTACTGCGCGTCGAGGTTCGGGGCCTTGACGGCAGCATCGGCGAAGGCACGGCATCCGGCGAAACCGCAGCCGCCGCAGTTGGCGCCCGGCATCACCTTCTCGACCTCGTCGATACGCGGGTCCTCCTCGACCTTGAACTTGCGGGCCACCCAGAAGAGGATCAGCGCCAGCAGCAGTCCCAGGACCGTGAGGATCACGATAGTCCAGATAACAGTACTAGTCATTATCAATTATGTTAAAGATATATTCGTTGCGGAGTTTCCCGCGAAGGAGCCAGATCACGAGATAGTAGAGCGCGACCGCGCCTATTCCGGACAGGCCGGCGGCAAGTTCGCCCGCGCCGGTGCCGAAGACTATGAGCAGCACGGCCATGAGGATGACGAGGGGTATCCCGTAGCCCACGAAGACGGCCTTGTGCCCCATCGTGGCCTTGAGTTCGAGGGTGACCTCGTCGCCCACGCCGTAAGTACCCCAGGGTGAGGTCCTTACCTGCACTTCCTTAGCCTTGGATTCACCCATGCCGCAGAGTCCCTGGGCGTGGCAGGACGCACACGCCGGCTCGGCGATTATCTCGACGGTGGTGATTTCGGGGGTTATCTCCACCACTCTCCCCTTGTGCCTGATGGTTTCCTTCGCCATACGCTAGAATTCGTTGGATGCAGGGAACGGAGCGCCGCCGTACTGCATGTCCTGGTAGGGATCGCTTCCGGCGTTCATCGCGGATTCTATGGGTCTCGAGGCACGGATGTCCAGCGCCTCGTCAATCTCGACGAAACGGACCTGCTCGCTCTTGAAGACCATGTCGATGTCCTTGGTTTCGCCGTTACGGTGCTTTGCGATGATGATCTGGGTCTTCTCCTTGTCCTCCGGGTTCTCACTGAGCCCGACATAGTCCGGCCGGTGGATGAAGATGACCATGTCGGCATCCTGCTCGATGGAACCGGACTCGCGTAGGTCGGAGAGCACCGGCTTTCCGCCGCCACCCTGCCTCTGCACCGCCTGGCGGGAGAGCTGGGAAAGTGCTATGATGGGCACGTTGAGCTCCTTGGCGGTAGCCTTGAGCGTACGGGAGATCGCGGCCACTTCCTGCTCGCGCATTCCCCTGAGTTCCACCGGGCCCTGCATCAGCTGGAGGTAGTCCACCACGATGAGGCGCACGCCCTTGTTCTTCACGAGGTTCTTCGCCTTGGTGCGGAATTCCATGAGCTGTATGCCCGGGGTGTCGTCTATGTAGAGCGGGGCCGCCGCGAGGGCCTTGAGCTTGTACTCGAGCTGCTCCCACTCATAGCTTTCGAGTTTCTTGCCGCCCTTGATCTTGTCGGCGCTGAGGCCCGATTCTGAGGTCATCAGTCGCTTGGCGAGCTGCAGGGCGGACATTTCCAGCGAGAAGAAGGCCACCGGCATGTTGTGGTCCACCGCCGCGTTGCGCGCGAGGTTCAGGGAGAACGCGGTCTTACCGACCGACGGGCGAGCGGCGAGGATGATGAGGTCGGACTTCTGCCAGCCCTGGGTGACGGCGTCGATGCTGTGGAATCCGGAAGGCACGCCGGCCAGGCCGGTGGACTCCTGGGCTTCCTGGATCTCGGTCATCGCCTCGTTGATGATGCTGCCGATGTCCTGGACCTCCTTGCGGACGTTGCTCTGGATGGCGTCGTAGATCTTGGACTGAGCCGAGTCTATGAGGTCGTCCACCTTGACGGAATCGTCGTAGGCGTCGTGCAGGATCTCGTGCGACGCCGTGATGAGCTCGCGCTGTATGGTCTTCTGCTTGAGGATCTTGATGTAGTACTCGATGTGCGCCGCGGAGCCGACCTTCTCGGAGAGGTTGGCGAGCACCACGGCTCCGCCCACCGCCTCGAGGTCTCCCCTCTCCTTGAGCTTGGAGCTCACGGTGATGAAGTCCACGGATACGTGCTCCAGGACGAGCGAGGACATGGCATCGAAGATCATCCTGTGCTTCTCGCTGTAGAAGCAGGACGGGGTGAGTTCCTCCAGGGCTGCGTCCACGCACGACGGCTCGAGCAGCATTGCGCCGAGGACGGCTTCCTCGACGTCAAGCGCCTGGGGCGGCACCTTGCCGATTTCGAGGCCTATGGTCTCGAGGTTCGGCTGGGGGGCCTTCCTGCGGGTGTTTCGGGTCTTCTGGTCAGGCATAAGGCATAAAGGCCGCGACGAGTCGCGGCCTCAATCGGGTTTCGTCAATTATTCGTTTGCAACGATGATGCGTCCGCAGTGCTCGCAGATGACGAGCTTCTTGCCGGATGCGATGTCGATGAGCCTCTGCGGGGTGACGGTGTTGAAGCAGCCTCCGCAGGAGTCGCCGTTGTAGACGGTGACCACGGCGAGACGGTTGTGCACGCTGGCGCGGATGCGCTCGTAAGCGCTCATCGTACGCTCGTCGATCTTGGCCGCACAGGCATCCCTGCGCTCCTTGAGCACGGCTTCCTCCTTGGCGGTGGACTCGACGATCTGCTCGAGCTCGGCCTTCTTTGCGGCGAGGTCCTCCTCACGGATGGCGATCTTGCCTTCGAGGAGCTCGAGGTCACGCTTCTTGTCCTCGATGCTGTAGCGGGCCTCGTTGATGTTCTTCTCGGCGATCTGGCGGAGAAGGCCCTGGTTCTCGAGTTCCTTGTTGAGGGAATCGTACTCGCGGCTGTTGGCGATGTTGTTCAGCTGCGCCTGGTACTTGTCGATGTCGGCGTCGATGCTGACGATCTCCTGCTTGCAGTTCTCGATGGTCTTGTTGTAGCCCTCGATCACGTCCTCGATGTGGGCGTGCTTGGACTTGAGTGCCTCGACCTCGTGCTCGAGTTCTGCGACCTCCTCCGGGAGTTCTCCGCGGAGCTGGACGAGCTTGTCGATATCGGTGTCTGCGGCCTGGAGTTCATAGAGTGTCTGGAGTTTCTCCTTCACCGACTGGGCGCCCTCTGCGAATGATTTCTGCAGGGAGACGAAAGTTTCGCGATGGTCGATGGGAGTCTGGACTTGATTTGTCTTGGTGCTGGCCATATTTCTGTATGTTTGTATTTCTTTAGATGCGAACGACAAAGATAATCAAATTTTTGCTATTCCCTTACAGGGACTTCTTTATTTCGACGAGCTGGGCCCTGATTTCCTTGAGGGAGTCTATGGCCTTCACGCGCTTGTCCACCGTGGACCTTTCCGCAGAGAGGTATTTGGCGGCTCCGTCCAGGGTCATCCCCTTCACTTTCACGAGGTGATGGATCTGCTTCAGGGTCTCGATGTCGGAGGCCTTGTACTGGCGGTTGCCCTTGGCCGTGCGGCGGGGTTTCAGGAACTTGTCGAAGGTGTTGGTCCAGAATCTCACGAGGGAGACGTTCTCCCCGAGGATCTCCGCGACTTCGCTGATCGGATAGTAAAGTTTTTCCATATGTTAATCCATTGATTGCATGGTATTTACCGACATGTATAGCATGTTGGCATACTCGTCGGGGCCCACGGAGGCGAAGATGTAGTTCACCGGGTCCATGTGCACCCCGTCCCTGAGCACCTCGAAGTGCAGGTGCGGCGCGTAGGACTTGCCGGTCATGCCCACGGTGCCTATCTTCTGGCCGCGTCTGACCTTCTGTCCCTTGAGCACGTAAACATTGTCCAGATGGGCGTAGTGCGTGGTGTAGCCCCCCGCGTGCTTGATCTCCACCAGGTTGCCAAGGGTCTTGAAATGGCCGGTCCCCTCGCCCACCACTCCGTCGGCGCAGGCATATACCTCCGTTCCGCGGGTGAGGACCAGGTCCAGGCCCGAGTGGAAGACGTAGGCCTTGTAGAAAGGATTGTATTTCTGCCCGAGGCCGGCGCCCACCTGGGGATAGGTCAGCCCCTTCACCGGGACCTCCATCGGAGGGAGGGTGTGCTCCGTCTCGGCGACGGTGCGGAGTATGGTGCCGAATGCCGCGTCCACCGCGACCGTCCGCTTCAGCAGGCTGTCCGCCTTGTCCCTGGTGTACGATGCGAGGCGGGTGGGTCGGCCATAGGGTCCACGCTGGGGGCGTTGGCGTGGAAGACCACGTCGTAGATCTCGTTGTCCTTGTGCTGCAGCCCGGCTATCACGTCCCTGAGGCGCTCCTCCCTGTCCTCCAGCTGCTCGAACGCCCGGGCGTACGCCTTGTTCTCCCGGCGGAGCCTGCGCTCGGCGTCGGTGCTGAAGATGAGCGCGAACAGCGCGTAGGCGAAGATAGCCAGCGCGAGGGTGCCCAGGACATAGTACAGCACGGCCCGCACGAGCCTCCACAAAGTATGCGTGAACTTACTGCGCATTTCTCTTCCTTATCAGCGTCGAGGTGCTGGAGCGCTTGCCGTTCGGCGACTCCAGGCTCCTCTGCTCGACCATCGATTTGTATTCGTCTATCGGCATGTTGATGTCCATGTAGTTCATCGGATTCACCTTCTCGCCCTTGTATTCCACTTCGTAGTGCAGGTGCGTGCCGGTGGATTTGCCGGAGTTGCCCACCGTGCCTATCTTGTCGCCGCGGGTCACCTTCATTCCGTCGGCCACCTCCATCGTATTGAGATGGGCGTAGCGGCTCTTATAGCCGTAGCCGTGGTCGATCACTATCTCATTGCCGTAGCCGGTGAACTTGAATTCTGCCTTCTCCACCACGCCGTCGCCGGTGGCGAAGACCGGGTAGCCCCTCTGGGCCGCGAAATCCTGGCCGGAATGGAAGGCGGAGGTTCCGTACACCGGGTCCGTGCGGAATCCGAACGGACTGGACATATTGAACTTCCCGTGGTCCGGGATGATGGGCGGAACTGCCGGCACGCAGGACACCATGTCGCCGGCTTTGCGTGCGACGAGCCCCACTTCGTCCAGCGCCTTGCTCTGCAGGTAGGCGCGGCGGGAAAGCGCATCCACCCTCAGCATCACCTGCTTGAGGGAGCTGGAGGCGCCGGCCCATTCTTCGGAAGAATAGCGCTCAGCATCCACGCCGAGTTCCTTCAGTTCGGCAGGCACCTCGGAAAGGCCGTAGATGGACCTGTAGACTTCATCGTCCCTCTCCTCTATGCCCTCCAGCGTCTGTTCGCACTGGTCCAGGCTGCGGTTGAGCACTTCGGTGCGGGCCTGCCACAGGGCATTGCTGCGGCGCAGTATGGCCGTCTTCGGGAGTTCGAAGCCGAAGACCGAGGTGTACAGCCAGAAATACAGATACACCAGCGCCAGGGCCCCTGCGACCAGCAGGAATATCCTCAGCGCCTTGAGGGCCGCGGACTCGTCGCGGGCCTCGTATTTCAGTGTTTCAGGATTATAGCGGTACTTTGCCATGCAGTGGCAAATATACTCATTTTTTGGGATTTAGACCCCGTTACCTAAAGTGAACGGGCCCGTTCCAGCTCGGATTTCGAAGTACCCTCGAGCGCACGGTAGGATTCGGGCTCGCGGAAACCGGCCAGGAAGGCCTTGACTTCCATGCGCTTCTTGCCGGCGGCCTGGATGTCCTTCACTCCGACGGCACCGTCCGCGGTGGCGATGGCGAGGTAGGTCCTGCCGTCCGAGAACACGGTGCCCGGAGCCCCGTGCAGGTCGTACCGTTTCTCCGCGGAATAGATCTTCATCTGGACCGGTTTCTCCCCGTTGGAAAGTTCGGTGAACGCTGCCGGATACGGGCTGAGGCCGCGGATCAGGTTGTAGATGGACGATGTGCTGTCGTTCCAGTCTATGCGCGCAAGCTCCCTGGTGAGCTTCGGAGCCGCCTTGAGCACCTCGCCGCCCTGGATGAAACTGCGCTGCACGCGGGTTTCCACGTTGTTCTGGATCAGTCCCTCGACGGTCTGTACCACGAGTTCGGAACCCACCTCCATAAGCTTGTCGTGCAGCTCCCCGGCGGTCTCGTCGGGAGCGATGCGCACTTCCTCGCGGAGGATGATGCCGCCCGTGTCGATGTCCTTGTCTATCATGAACGTGGTGACGCCGGACATCTTCTCCCCGTTGATCACTGCCCAGTTGATGGGCGCGGCGCCGCGGTACTGCGGCAAGAGGGCGGCGTGGAGATTGATAGGAATCCGGGATCGCGGAGCTTCAGCGGCTGCAGCACGGGGATGCCGTGGGCGGTGCAGTACTGCTTCACGGCACTCTCGCTGACGCTCAGTCCGCGGCCGCTCGGCTTGTCGGCGACGGTAACCGCGCCCACCACCTTGTAGCCGCTCGAGATAAGCCTTTCGAGAGGTGCCACCGCGAATTCAGGCGTACCCATATATACGATGCGCGGCTTGTGGAAGATGCCCCTGATGCGGCTCCACAGCCTTCGGGCCCAGGTCTTGACGCCGTCCAGGCCGAGCGAGGAATCGTTCATCGCCTTCCAGGTGAGGAACACGCATATCGGCACCATCACGTACATGGCCACGTAGGCCCCGTTGAACGCATCTATGGTGCCGTCCTTCGCGAGCTTGGCTCCGGAAAGGTCCACGACGTAGTAGAGCAGGAAGAAGAGCACCGCGATGATGGCGCTGGCGCCGAGTCCGCCTTTCCTGATGAGGGCGCCGAGAGGGGCCCCGATGAAGAAGAGCATGAAGCAGGCGAGCGCGCGGCCGAGTTTCCTCAGGAGTTCCAGGTCCGCGCGGCGCTTGTACCAGTAGGTGTCATAGACGTCACCGGCATAGGAAAGGACGTCCATATGCATCCTGTCTGCCGATTCGGAGGCCTTCTGGTAAGCCGACACCTCGTCGGAAAGACCGCCCCAGTCCATGAAGCCCGGCCATTCGAAATTGCGGCTGATGCCATTGCGGGAGGCGGTGTCCAACTGGGACTTCTCCACGAAGGTAGGGCCTCCGACGAGCATCCTGTAGTGCCTGTTCTGCTGCTTCACCACCACCTTGTCGAGGGAGTCCTTCTCCACCCGGAGCTGGTCCGAGTTCATGGACATGATCTGGTCGCCGAAGCGGGCGGAATCGGATTTCTCGAAGGTATAGTTCTTGAGCGGAATGATCAGCTCCTGACGCGCGAAATTGATGCGCTGGAGTTCGAGCGTGGTGTCGCGGTAATTCTTCGTGTTGGTCTCCTGGTAGTTGGCGCCGTTGTAGAGAGTGAAGATGAGGAAATCCTTGTTCGGGCTCATCTTCAGCGTGGCGGAATCGGCCATGGAGAGGGACGTGTTGCCCTTGTTGCCGGTGTGGTCATAGACCATCACCCCGTGCATCATGCCGGTCTCGTCGTCATTCTCGTTCACGCGCAGGACGTAGCCTTCGATACCGTCGTAGAAGATGCCGGACGGGATCTTGATCTCGTCCTTGGTGCGGCTGATGTCCTCGCGGAGGGTGAAAATCTCGTTGTATGCCTTGGGCACCAGCCTGTCGCCCACGTAGAAGGCTCCGACCGCTATGGCCGCCGTTGCGAGCATCAGGGGCATCAGGACCCTGGCGAGCGACACGCCCGCGGCCTTGATGGCCATCAGCTCGTTGTTCTCGCCCAGGTTGCCCACAACCATCATGGAAGACAGGAGGGTGGCGAGCGGGAGCGCTATGGGAAGGGTGGTGCAGGCGCCCCAGAGCATGAACTCCAGGATGACCTTGACGCCAAGGCCCTTGCCCACGAGTTCGTCGATGTAGAGCCAGAGGAACTGCAGGATGAGGACGAATACGACGACGAGCAGGATCGCTGCGAACGGTCCTATGAACGAACTGAGTACGAACCTGTCGAGTTTCTTCATCCGGCTTGTCCTGGGGTATTACCTCGTGGCGAGCTCTATGAGCTTGTCGAGGGCCGCCTTGAGACCATCAATATTCTTGCCACCGGCAGTAGCGATGCCCGGCTGGCCGCCACCGCCACCCTGGATGAGCTTCGCAGCCTCGCGGATGTCGTTTCCGGCATTGCGTCCGGCAGCCACGAGATCGGCTGAGTACATCAGGAGAAGCTGAGGCTTGCCGGCGGATTCGGAGGCGGAAACTATTGCGGTATTGCTGAGGCTCTTCTGGAGCGTGAGCGCGGCTTCGCGGAGCATGTTCGGATCCAGCTCGCCGCCGATCGCGCGGTTGGCCACGACGAGGTTCACGCCGTTCACCATCTCACCCTTGCCGGAAAGCACGGATGCCATCTCCGCTATCTTCTGCTTCGCGAACTCCTCGGCCTGCTTGCGGTATCCGGCGTTCTCGCTGATGAGCTTCTGGATGGCTCCGCTCAGGTCGGGGACGTTGTTGAAGAAGGACCTTGCGGTCTTGATCATTTCCTGGAGGCTGTTCACGTATTCCTCGGCAGCCTCGCCGGTGACGGCCTCGATACGGCGAATGCCGGCTGCGATGGCACCCTCGCTGACGATCTTGAAGAGTCCGGCGGTTCCGGTGGCCCTGGTGTGGCAGCCGCCGCAGAGCTCGACGCTCGGACCGAACTTCACCACGCGCACGCGGTCGCCGTACTTCTCGCCGAAGAGGGCGATGGCGCCCATTCCCTGCGCTTCCTCCATCGTAGCCTCGCGGTTCTCCTCCAGCGCGATGTCGGCGCGGATGAGCTCGTTCACGCGGTTCTCGACCTTGGTGATCTGCTCGTCGCTGAGCTTCTCGAAGTGGGAGAAGTCGAAGCGGAGGGACTTGTCGGAAACATAGGATCCCTTCTGCTCCACGTGCGTTCCGAGGACCTCGCGGAGGGCCTGGTCGAGCAGGTGGGTGCAGGTGTGGTTGTTGGCTATCCTCTGGCGGCGTGCGGCATCCACGGTGAGGGTGAAGGTGCCGGTGCAGTTCTGCGGGAGGCGCTCTGCGATGTGGACCGTGAGCTCATTCTCCTTCACGGTGTTGAGTATGCGGATCTGCTCGCCGTCCTCGCTTACGATGAAGCCGGTGTCGCCTATCTCGCCGCCCATCTCCCCGTAGAACGGGGTGGTGTCGAACACGAGCTGGAGCATCTGCTTGTTCTTCTGCACCACGGTGCGCTGCTTCAGGAGCCTTGCGCCCTCGACGGTGGTGGAATCGTAGCCCACGAACACGCTTTCGCCCCCGTGGTACTCGGTCCAGTCGCCGAATTCATTGGCGGTGGCGTTGCGGGCGCGGTCCTTCTGCTTCTGCAGCTCGGCCTGGAAGCCCTCGATGTCCACGGTGAAGCCGTTCTCGGTGGCTATGAGTTCGGTGAGGTCGATGGGGAAGCCGTAGGTGTCGTAGAGGACGAATGCGTCCTTTCCGGCGATGACCTTGCTCTCCCCCGCCTTCGCCATATTGTCGTCCATCATCCTGATACCGCGGTCCAGGGTGCGGAGGAATGCGTTCTCCTCCTCGCGGATGACGTTCTCGATGAGCTTCTGCTGCTTCCTGAGCTCGGGGTAGGCGTCGCCCATGTCGTCCACGAGCTGGTCCACCAGGCGGCAGAGGAAAGGCTCACCGAGGCCGAGGAAGGTATAGCCGTAGCGCACTGCACGGCGCAGGATGCGGCGGATGACATAGCCGGCCTTCACGTTGCCCGGAAGCTGGCCGTCGGCGATGCTGAACGAGATGGCGCGGATGTGGTCCGCGATCACGCGCATGGCGACGTCCACGTCCTTGCTCTCGCCGTACCTGTGGCCGGAGAGTTCGCCGATCTTCGCGAGCATTCCGGTGAACACGTCGGAATCATAGTTGGAATTCTTGCCCTGGAGCACGGCGCAGAGGCGCTCGAAGCCCATTCCGGTGTCGATATTCTTGGCCGGAAGCGGCTCCAGATGGCCGTCGGACATGCGCTGGAACTCCATGAACACGAGGTTCCAGATTTCGATCACGTGGGGATCGCTCTGGTTCACGAGGTCGCGGCCGATGATGCCGGAAGCCTTCTTCTCCTCCTCGGTGCGGATGTCGATGTGGATCTCGGAGCTGGGGCCGCAGGGACCGGTGTCGCCCATCTCCCAGAAATTGTCGTGCTTGTTGCCGAGCACGATATGGTCCTCGGGAAGATGCTTGAGCCAGGCCTTCCTGGCCTCCTCGTCCATCGCGGTGCCGTCCTCGGCGGAACCCTCGAACACGGTGGCGTAAAGCAGGTTCTTGTCTATCTTGTACACCTCGGTGAGGAGTTCCCACGCCCAGTCAATGGCCTCGGTCTTGAAATAGTCGCCGAAGCTCCAGTTGCCGAGCATCTCGAACATCGTGTGGTGGTATGTATCGTGGCCGACCTCCTCGAGATCGTTGTGCTTTCCGGACACGCGGAGGCACTTCTGGCTGTCCGCAGCCCTGTTGAACTTACTCTTGCTGTTGCCGAGGAAAATGTCCTTGAACTGGTTCATTCCGGCATTGGTGAACATAAGGGTAGGGTCGTTCTTGACCACCATCGGTGCGGAAGGCACTACGGTGTGGCCCTTGGAAGCGAAGAAATCGAGGAATTGCTGTCTGATTTCCTTGGAAGTCATCATAATGATTCAAAATGTTTTAAACAATCTACAAAAGTATCACTTTTTTGTGAAAACTCCTTATTTTTGCTTTACTCTAATCACTATCAGGCTCAAACATGCTACGCAAAATCAGAATCGCGCTCGCGGCCGTTTTCTTCGTCTGTATCACGCTCCTTTTCTTCGGAATCGGACAGGACTGGTTCGGATGGATGGCCAAGCTGCAGTTCCTGCCCGCGGTGTTCCGGGTCGTCGGAGGCGCAACCCTCTTCAACGTCCTCGTCGTCGCCGGCATACTGCTGCTCACCTTCATCTTCGGACGCATCTACTGCTCGGTGATCTGCCCCATGGGCGTCTACCAGGACATCGTCATCTGGATACGCCGCAAAGGAGGCAGCCTGCTGAACGACCTGCACGTCCGCAGCCTCAGACGCAAGAAGGAAAAGAGCATAGCCGTCACCCCTAAAAAAGTCGGCTACATCAAACGCTTCAGCCATCGCAAAGAGCACAAACTGCTCCGCTACGGAATACTTATAGTATTGATAGCCAGTATCTTCGTCATCGGGCAGCTGCTCATATCGCTCTTCGCCCCGTACAGCGCCTACGGCAGGATGGTCCGCACCATAGCCGGCGTCGGCTCAGGCGAAAGCCTCGCCCCCGCGCTTATCATAACAGCCTGCATCACCTTCCTGGTGATCACCGTCTGCGCCTGGATCTGGGGACGCGAATGGTGCAGTTCCGTCTGCCCCGTCGGCACCGTCCTCGGCACCGTCAGCCGCTACTCGCTCTTCCGCCCCGTCGTGGACACGGACAAGTGCATACGCTGCGGCCGCTGCTACAACAACTGCAAGGCCGGCTGCATCGACCCTGAGACCATGCTCATCGACGGCTCCCGCTGCGTCGATTGCTTCGACTGCATCGACAACTGCCAGGAAGGCGGCCTGAAATTCCGCCGCGCCACCCTTGGTTCTGCAAGAGTGGAGAGCCCGGCGGAAGTGATTGAGGCGCAGGCTGTTGGGGCCGGGACCCGTGCCACCCTCGGCAACGTAAGAGGGGGGACCACGCAGCGAAGCGGAGTGGTGGGGTCGAGCGCAGCGAGACGGTCACCGGCCCCAATGGCCAGCGACCAATCTACGCCGGGCCGCCGCACATTCCTTAAAACCTCCGCCGCAGCCATCACCGCAATCGCCGCCGGCGGAACCATCGCCAAAGCCCAAAACATGAAACTCGACGGCGGCCTCGCTGAAGTGGTGCCCAAGGCAAGCCCAGAGCGCGACTGCCGCATAGTCCCGCCCGGAGCAGGCAGCGAAAAGGACTTCTACAGCCGCTGCACCGCGTGCCAGCTCTGCGTATCCGCCTGCCCCAACGGAGTACTCCGCCCCGGCACGGACCTCGCACACCTGCTGCAGCCGCAGATGGGCTACGAAAACGGCTGGTGCCGCCCCGAATGCACCGCCTGCAGCGACGTCTGCCCCGCCGGAGCCATCAGGCCCGTCACCCGGGACGAGAAGACCCTCATCCGAATAGGCACCGCCCGCGTCAATCCGGTGCTCTGCCTCGCAGCGAGCGGAGAAGCCTCCTGCGGCAACTGCGCATACCACTGCCCCACCGGAGCCGTCACCATGCAGAACGTAGACGGCATCCGCAGGCCCGTGGTCGCGGAAGAACAGTGCATAGGATGCGGAGCCTGCGAATACCTCTGTCCGGCACGCCCGATTAGCGCGATCACCGTCAACGGACTATCCACCCAGCAAAACAAGTAGCGCCATGAAAAGAAGAGACTTCATAAAGATATCGGGCGCCGCTGCGGCGGGCCTCGGAATCGCCGCCTGCGCCCCCCGGGGCACGGACGGGACCGGCACGAAGACGGCATCGGCGGCATCGGGAGAGATCACCGGCACGATGGCGCAGCACTACCCCGGAATCGGCCTGCTCGGCTACGGATGCATGCGCTGGCCGATGATACAGGGACCCGACGGAAGGGAGGTCATAGACCAGGAAGCCGTCAACGCCCTCGTGGACGAAGCCATCGCCCACGGCGTGAACTACTTCGACACCTCGCCCGTGTACCTGCAGGGCAAGAGCGAGGAAGCATCCTCCATAGCCCTCAACCGCCATCCCAGGAGCGAATGGCTGCTCGCCACCAAACTCTCGAACTTCTCCGACTGGAGCTACGACAACTCGGTCAAGATGTACCGCCGCTCCCTCGAAGTGTTCAAGACGGACCACATAGACTACTACCTGCTTCGTTCCACGGCCACCAGGAAGGCTTCGACGAACTCATGGCCCTGCACGACAAATACCACTGGGACTTCGTGCAGATCCAGATGAACTACATAGACTGGACCCACGCCGGCGGCCGCAATACCAACGCGGAATACCTCTACACGGAACTCTCGAAACGGGACATCCCCTCGGTGATAATGGAACCGTTGCGCGGAGGAGCGCTCGCAAACCTCCCCGCCAAGGTGGCGCAGGAACTGAAGGCCCGCGAGCCGGACAAGACCCTCGCATCCTGGGCGTTCCGCTATTTCGGCAGCTTCCCCAAGGTGATGACCGTGCTCAGCGGAATGACCTACAGGGAGCACCTGGAAGACAATCTGCGCAACTACTGCGGCCTCGTGCCGCTCACGGAAGAGGAACTCGCGTTGCTGGAAAAACTCGCCGGCGACATCAACAGCTACCCCCTCGTCGGCTGCACCGCCTGCCAGTACTGCATGCCCTGCCCCTACGGCAT
>CADAFW010000048.1 GCA_902787295.1 uncultured Bacteroidia bacterium | reverse complement strand
GCGTCCACGATTGCGTGTTCACGGCCGCCGCCGCCCACTACCAATACTTTCTTTCCCATGATATCAATGTTTGAAATGGCGCATTCCGGTGAATAGCATCGCGATGCCGTTCCTGTCGGCTTCGTCTATGGATTCCTGGTCACGGACGCTGCCGCCCGGCTGGACTATGGCGCTCACGCCGAAGCGGGCTGCCATGGCGACGCTGTCCCCGAACGGGAAGAAGCCGTCGGAGCCCAGTACGATTCCGGCCTTGGTCACGTCACCGCCCTTTGCGGAATATGCATCCTGCGCCTGCCTGAGGGCGATTTCGGCAGATCCGACGCGGTTCATCTGGCCGGCGCCCACACCGAGGGTAGCTCCGTCCTTGACCACGACTATGGCGTTGGACTTGACGTGCTTGACTATCCTCCAGGCGAACTGGAGGTCGGTCATCTGCCCGTCGGTGGGGACAGTCTTGGTGACGCACATCTCCCTGTCGAGCAGCTTGGTGGTGGTATCCTGGTCCTGTACGAGCATTCCGCCGTTCACGGAGACGTACTGCTTGCGCTGCACGTTGTCCGGGGTCATGTCCACCTTCAGGAGTCTCAGGTTCTTCTTCGTGCAGAGTATCTCGAGCGCTTCGGGCGTGAAGGACGGCGCCATGATGATCTCCAGGAAGATGGGCTTCATCAGGGCAGCGACCTCCGCATTGATCTCGCAGTTCGTGGCGACGATTCCGCCGAAGATGCTGACCGTGTCCGCTTCGTATGCCTTGGTCCACGCGTCCACGACGTCCTTGCCTATTGCCGCGCCGCAGGGATTCATATGCTTGAGTCCCACGCAGAACGGGGTCCCGGCGAACTCGCGGACTATGTTCAGGGCGGCGTTGGCATCCTGTATGTTATTGTAGGACAGTTCCTTGCCGTGCAGCTGCTCGGCGCTTGCAAGGGAGAAGGGCTGCTTCTCGAGGGCGGAGTAGAACTTTGCCTCCTGATGGGGGTTCTCGCCGTAGCGCAGGCCCTGCTTCAGGTCGTATTCGAGGAAGAGCTTCTCGTTCAGGCCGGCCTGGGCACGCATATAGGTGGCGATCATCATATCGTACTCGGCGGTATGGGTATAGGCCTTGGCCGAGAGTTCGAGGCGGGTCTGCCTGGTGGTGTTGCCGGTGGCGGCGATCTCTTCGAGTATCCTGCCGTAGTCGGAAGGGTTGCAGACGACAGTCACGTCGGCCCAGTTCTTTGCGGCGCTGCGCAGCATGGAAGGGCCGCCGATGTCGATGTGCTCTATCGCATCCTCCATGGTCACGTCAGGCTTGGCGATGGTCTCCTTGAAAGGATAGAGGTTGACGCAGACCATGTCGATGTATTCTATGCCGTTCTCCTTCAGCTGCTGACGGTGGCTCTCGAGGTCCCTGCGTCCGAGCAGGGCTCCGTGGACCTTCGGGTGAAGGGTCTTCACGCGGCCGTCGCAGATTTCCGGGAATCCGGTTATCTCGCTGATGTTGATTACTTCAAGTCCTGCGCCCTGCAGGAGTTTCATGGTGCCGCCAGTGGCGATGATCTCCCATCCGAGTTCCTCGAGACGGGTTGCGAATTCCACTACGCCGGTCTTGTCGCTGACAGAAAACAGTGCTCTCATTCTATTACGGTTCCTTCTTTGTCGGTTACTGTTCCAATCACGGAAGCCTTTTCTCCGTGAGATCCGAGTATGGCCACCGCCTTGTCCGCTTCGGATGCGTCCAGGGCGAGCACCATGCCTATGCCCATATTGAAAATATTGAACATCTCGCGGTGCGGAATCTTTCCGTAACGCTCCAGCATCCTGAATACCGGCAGTATCTCCCAGCTGCCTTCCTTTATGCGGATTCCCTGGCCTTTCTGAAGGATGCGCGGGATGTTCTCGTCGAATCCGCCGCCCGTGATGTGGGCGACTCCGTGCACGTCGCATTGGCGGATGACGTCCAGCACCTGCTTCACGTAAATGCGCGTGGGAGTGAGCAATACGTCACCCAGGAGACGATCTCCGAAATACTCCGGGAGCGGAGCGTGCAGGTCGAGCCCGTTGTCGGCGACGATCTTCCTGACGAGCGAGAAGCCGTTGGAATGGACGCCGGTGGAGGCTATGCCGACAAGGACGTCTCCGGCCTTGACCTTGCTGCCGTCGATGAGCTTGGATCTCTCCACTACGCCGGTGGTGTAGCCGGCGATGTCGTACTCCCCTCCTGCGTACATCCCGGGCATTTCCGCGGTCTCTCCGCCCACGAGCGCGCAGCCCGCCTGGCGGCATCCCTCGGCGACGCCGGAGACTATTGCTTCGACCTTCTCGGGGATGTTGTGGCCGAGCGCGACGTAGTCCAGGAAGAACAAGGGCTCGGCGCCCTGAGCGAGCACGTCGTTGACGCACATCGCGACGGCGTCGATGCCTACGGTGTCGTGCCTGTCCATCTCGAAGGCTATCTTGAGCTTGGTGCCCACGCCATCGGTCCCGCTGACCAGCACCGGCTCCCTGACGCCGAGGCTGGCGAGGTCGAACATGCCTCCGAATGCGCCGATGTTGCCCATGACGCCGGGGCGGGCGGTAGATGCCACGTGGGCCTTGATTCTGCGGACCACTTCGTAGCCTGCTTCCAGGTTGACGCCCGCTTTTTCGTAATTGACTGCCATTTGTATGGATTGTTTTAGAATTTACCGTCCTTGTTTGCGTTCTCTATGCTGTCGTACAGCTCGGTGGGATAGGTGCCGCAGAAGCATGCCAGGCACAGGTCGGACCTGTTGCCCGCCTTGAACAGCGCATCCGGGGAAAGGAAGGAAAGGGAATCGGCCCCGATGGTCTTCCGCGCCTCTTCTATGGACTTGTGGGCGCAAAGCAGCTCCTCGTATGTGCTGATGTCCACGCCGTAGAAACAGACGTGGACCTCGGTCGCGCCCGCTTCCCTGAGCATCGTGACTATCTTGCGGGAGGTCGTGCCGCGGACTATGGAATCGTCGATAAGCACGACACGCTTGCCCTCCAGGATGGAGCGGACGGGCGAAAGCTTCATCTTCACGCCCTTGTCGCGCAGTTCCTGGGAAGGCTGGATGAAGGTCCTGCCTATGTATTTGTTCTTGATCAGGCCCATCTCGTAAGGCAGGCCGGAAGCCTCCGCATAGCCCATCGCGGCGCTGAGGCTGGAATCCGGTACGCCCACGACTATGTCCGCATCCGCCGGCGCTTCCTCGAAGAGCATCCTGCCGGTCGCTTTCCGGAACGCGTGGACGTTGACCCCTTCTATGTCGCTGTCCGGGCGGGAAAAATAGATATACTCCATCGCGCACATCGCGTGGCGCTGGTATTCGGAATATCTCGCGCTCCTGATGCCGTGGCGGTCGATGGTGACCACTTCGCCGGGCTCCAGATCCCGGATGTATTCGGCGCCGACCACGCTGAAGGCGCAGGTCTCGCTGCTGACGACGTATCCGTCCCCTATCCTGCCGAGCGAGAGCGGCCTGAGGCCGTATTTGTCACGTGCGGCATAGATCCTCCTCTGGGTCATTATGACGAATGCGAACGCGCCCTCGAGCATGTTGAACGCTTCCATGATGGGGATGATTCGCGGCAGGTGGCGTTCGGTGGGGTCCTTCTTGATGAGGTGCGCCAGGATCTCCGAATCGGAGGTGGACTGGAAGAGGCTGCCGCGGTCCTCGAGGTATTTGCGCAGCTTGGCGCTGTTCACGATGTTGCCGTTGTGGGCAAGGGCGAAGTCGCCGCTGTTGTGGCGGAAGAGGAAGGGCTGTACGTTGTCGAGTCCGCCGCCGCCCGAAGTGGAATACCTCACGTGGCCTATGGCGCGGTTACCCTTGAGCGAGGCCAGTTTGGCGTTGTCGAACACTTCGGTCACGAGGCCGAGGCCCTTTATCCGCTCCAGCCGCCCGTAATCGTCCGCGGCCACTATTCCGCAGCCTTCCTGCCCCCTGTGCTGCAGGGAATGGAGGCCGTAGTATGTCAGTTCAGCGGCATTGGGGACGCCCCAGATGGCGAAAACGCCGCATTCTTCGTGTATGTTGCTGTCCTGGATCATTTCGTTTCGGAAAGGCTTTTCAGTTTCTCATAGACGCTGCGGTATGAATCGCCCACCATGCCGTTGTCGTGGCGGAAGCGGTCCTTGTCCAGGCTGAGGCCGGTGGCCTTGTCCCAGAGGCGGGAATTGTCCGGAGTGATGTCGTCGGCCATCGCGAGCGAGCCGTCAGGCATCCTGCCGAACTCTATCTTGAAGTCCACGAGCGTGATGCCGACCTTGTCGAACATGGGGCGGATGATCCCGTTGATCTTTCTGGTCATCTCGTGGATCTGCTGCAGTTCGTCAGCGGACACAAGTCCAAGCGCAACGGCGTGGCTGTCATTGATGAGAGGGTCCCCGAGTTCCTCGGACTTGTAGCAAAGCTCGTAGATGGTCATTTCCGGCACGGTGCCGGGCTTGAGGCCCAGTCTCTTGGCAAGGGAACCGGCGATGACGTTGCGCACGATCATCGAAAGCGGGATGACGTCCACCCTGTAACAAAGTTGTTCGTTCTCGTCCAGCTTGCGTATGAAATAGGTGGGCACTCCCCCGTCCTTGATGGCCTGGGAAAGGATGCTGGAAATACCGTTGCAGTAGATGCCCTTGTCCTTTATTATGGCTTTCTTGGTCTTGTAGTAGGCAGTGATGTCGTCGTTGAAGTGGATCACGACCTTGTCCGGCTCGTCCGCGGAGTAGATCTTGATGGAGACTCCGTCGTGGATAATGTCGTTGATTCCCATCTTACTTCCTCCTGAAATAGTTGACCGCGTTGCTGAACAGGTTCTGCTGCCTGTTGCCGCTGATGTTCTTGAAAAGGCCGTCCTCGTAGCGCTCCGAATGGCCCATCTTGCCGAGGATCTTGCCGTCAGCGCTGACTATGCCCTCGATGGCGTAGTAGGAACCGTTGGGGTTGTACGGCGATTCCATCGTAGGCTCCCCGCTCACCGGGTCGGCATACTGGAATGCGACCTGGCAGTTGCTGAAGAGTTCGCCGGCGAGTTCCTCGTTCACCACGAACTTGCCCTCCCCGTGGCTGACGGCTATGGAGTGCAGGTCTCCCTCGTGCATACCCTCGAGCCAGGGCGAGCAGGCCCTGCCGACGCGGGTGGTGACGATCTGGGAGATGTGCCTGTTGATGTCGTTGCGGAAAAGCGTAGGCGAATCCACGCTCACGCTTCCCAGGCGGCCGTAAGGAAGGAGTCCGCTCTTGACCAGGGCCTGGAAGCCGTTGCAGATGCCGAGGATGAGCCCTCCCCTGTCGAGCAGGGCGTGGATGGCATCGGCGACCTTGGCGTTGTTCAGGACATTGGCGATGAACTTGCCGCTGCCGTCGGGCTCGTCACCCGCGGAGAAGCCGCCGCTGATAGCGAGGATATGGCACTTGCCGATCTCTTCCGCCATCATGTCTATCGAGCGGAAGACGTCTTCCGAAGTGAGGTTGCAGAATACGCCGAACTTCGTCACGGCACCGGCCTTGCGGAATGCCTTGGCGGTATCGTAGTCGCAGTTCGTTCCGGGGAATACCGGCAGGAACACCGTGGGATGCTCCACGCTGCCGCCGGGATATCTTACGGGTACCCTGTCCGGGGCGAGTCTTACACCGGCCGGCACGAGCGTCTGGTGGGCGGCCTTGCAGGAATCCGGATATATCTTCGTGTATTTCAGGCGGTTCGCCGTAGCGAGCGCGCTCAATTCCAGAGCGCAGCCATTGACGCATACGCTGCCACCGGTGACGGTGCCCAGATACTCGGCCGCCGGGAAATCGAGCTCCTTCACGGCTTCCACTACAATGGAACCGTAGCTGAGGTCGAAGAGGCCGCTTTCGCTGCAGTTTACATCAAATCCCAGGGCGTTGCCGAATGCCATCTTGCAAAGCGCCTCGGCCACCGAACCGAAGCCGGCGGCGTATCCGGAGACTATGCTTCCGTCGGCGATCCTGTCCTCTACGAACGCCCAGGCGGCCTTGAGGCCATCCACGTCGGGCATGCGGTCGGCAAGCGGCGTATGGCGGATCACGTAGATCCTGTTGCCGGCCTGCTTGAATTCAGGAGAGATCACCTGCGAGGCCTTGACGGTGGTGATGCCGAACGCCACGAGAGTGGGTGGCACGTTGATATGCTCGAAGGTGCCGCTCATGGAGTCCTTGCCGCCGATGGAAGGCAGCCCGAGGGCGACCTGCATCTTGATGGTGCCGAGCAGCGCGCTGAGCGGCCTGCCCCACGAATGCGGGTCGGCGGTCATCCTTTCGAAGTATTCCTGATAGGAGAAACGCATCTTCTCGTAGCGTCCTCCCGCTGCGACGACCTTGGCGCAGGCGTCCACTACGGCATAGGCGGAACCGTGATAGGGGCTCCACTCCGAGATGGACGGATTGTATCCGAAGGACATCATGCTGGCGGTGTCGGTGACTCCGTTCACGGGCAGCTTCTGCACCGATACCTGGGTCTCCGTCCCCTGGAAACGGCCGCCGAAAGGCATCAGCACGGTGGAGCGGCCTATGGTGCTGTCGAACATCTCAATCAGGCCCTTCTGCGAAAGCGTGTTGGGCTCGGAGAGGTTGGCGGCCATCTTTTCAGCGATGCTCCCGCCGGCGATGCTGCGGCTGAAGGGGTTCCTGTCCTCCACCGCACCGACGACCGCGCTGGCATAATGCCTGGCACCGGCGCTGTCTATGAATGCGCGGGTGAGGTCGACGACCTTCTCCCCGTGATTGTACATCCTCATCCTGCCGGTGTCGGTGACATCGGCCACGTGGGTGACTTCCACGTTCTCTTCGCGGCAGAATCCGGCGAAGCGCTCCATATCCTTCTTTTCGACCACGACCGCCATCCTCTCCTGGGACTCGCTGATGGCCAGTTCCGTGGAGTTCAGGCCGCTGTATTTGACAGGGACGCGGTCCAGCCAGATGTCGAGTCCGTCGGCGAGCTCACCTATGGCGACGCTGACGCCGCCGGCGCCGAAGTCGTTGGATTTCTTGATGAGGCAGGTGACCTCCGGACGGCGGAAAAGCCTCTGGAGCTTGCGTTCCTCGGGAGCGTTTCCCTTCTGGACTTCGCTGCCGCAGGTCTCCAGCGAGGCCTCAGTGTGCTCCTTGGAAGAGCCGGTGGCGCCGCCTATGCCGTCGCGTCCGGTGCGGCCTCCGAGCAGGAGGATCACGTCGCCGGCGGCAGGACTTTCGCGGCGTACGTCGGACGCCTTGACGGCACCGACCACCGCGCCGATTTCCATGCGCTTTGCGGTGTAGCCGGGATCGTATATCTCACGCACCATCGTGGTGGCGAGTCCTATCTGGTTGCCGTAGCTGCTGTATCCCTGGGCCGCCTTGCGGGAAATCACCTTCTGCGCGAGCTTGCCGGGAATGGTGTCCTTCACCTCCTTCCAGATGTCGCCGGCGCCGGTCACGCGCATTGCCTGATAGACGTAGCTGCGTCCGGACAGGGGGTCGCGGATGGCACCGCCGAGGCAGGTCGCCGCACCTCCGAAAGGCTCGATCTCTGTAGGATGGTTGTGGGTCTCGTTCTTGAACATCAGGAGCCACTTTTCGGTCTTCCCGTCCACGTCCACGTCGACGAAGATGCTGCAGGCGTTGTTCTCCTCGCTGACTTCCATGTCGTCCAGCAGGCCCTTGGAGCGGAGATACCTGGCTCCTATCGTGGCCATGTCCATGAGATTGACGCTCTTGCCCGCGCGGCCGAGTTCATCGCGCATGCGCAGGTACATCCTGTATGTACCGTCGATCTCCTCCTTGATGAAGGAATCGTCGATGTCGATGCTTTCCAGCACCGTGGTGAAAGTCGTATGGCGGCAGTGGTCGCTCCAGTATGTATCCAGGATGCGGAGTTCCGTCTCCGAAGGGTCCCTTCCTTCTTTCTTGAAGTACTCTACGACTTCGTGCAGGTCGTCCGAATTCATCGCCAGGCCCATCCTGCGGCAGTACTGCGCGAGTGCGTCGCCTTCCAGGTCCCTGAGCCCGGTGAGCACGGGAACAGGCCTCACCTCGGCCTTTTCCATGTCGGAAAGCTTGCCGAGGTCCTTTTCGCGGGACTCCACGGCATTGATGCAATAGTGCCTGATCTTGGCCAGGTCCGCATCGGAGACGCCGTCGTCGAACAGCATCAGCCTGGAGCTGCGTATGCTGATGGCTGCTTCCGGCTCGATGAGTTTGACGCAGTCCACTGCGGACGCGGCCCTCTGGTCGAACTGACCGGGGAGATACTCGATTGCGAGGTATTTCCTGCCGGCGAGGTCGCAGCTGTCGGTCACTTCATCGGTGACGACCTCCCCGAAGACACTGTAGCGGCTCTTTTCGAGCAGCGCGGGAGTGAAACCGAAGAGGTCGTAGACATTGAATAGGCGGAGCTCCCGGATATGGAGCTGCAGATTCTCGTTGAGTTCGTTCCGCAGGCTCTCTGCTTCCACCTGGAATCCGGTCTTCTTCTCAACGAAAATGCGGTAAGAGTTCATATCGTATTACCTTATATTGTAGCTTGTAAAACGGCGTCGGTCTGCTTCTTCCTGTAGGCCTCGAGACGGGACTGGAGGGCAGGGTCGGCAAGGGCGAAGATCTCCACTGCAAGGAGTGCGGCGTTCTTGGCGCCGTTGATGGCCATCGTGGCCACGGGCACGCCGCCGGGCATCTGCACGATGGAAAGGAGGGAATCGAGGCCGCCCAGGGCCTTGGTCTGGATCGGGACGCCGATCACAGGCACAGTGGTCATTCCGGCGACGACTCCGGCCACGTGGGCCGCTCCGCCCGCACCGGCTATGATGACGCCTATGCCGCGGGAGCGCGCGGACTTGGCATACTCGCACATCAGGTCCGGGGTACGGTGTGCGCTGATGACGCGCTTTTCGTATTCGATCCCGAATTCGTCCAGAGTCTTCATGGCAGGTGTCATCACCTCCAGGTCACTCGTGGAGCCCATTATTATGGAAACTTTCATAACACTATAATTACTAACCTTTTGCGTCGTATGCACCGTATAAAGCGCGAGCCGCCGCTGGTGCAAGACCCGCGACGGCTCGATATTTCGTCATTGATGCTTTATACGTGATTTCATGTTGCGAAATTAGCAATATTTTTTTGATGGCGAAAAAAAAGAATATAAATTCGCATTGCAAATTTCAAATACAGGGATGAAGGCTCTTACAAGTACCGGATTCAACTTCCCGGGTCAGGTGTCCAAGTACACCGGCAAAGTGCGCGATGTCTACAGCATCGGTAAAGATCTTCTCATCATGGTCGCCACCGACCGTATCTCCGCTTTCGACGTTGTCCTTCCGAAGGGCATCCCCTTCAAAGGCCAGGTTCTCAATCAGATCGCTTCCCTATTCCTCGATGCCACCGCCGACATCATTCCGAACTGGAAGATAGCCCAGGTGGATCCGATGGTCACCGCCGGCTGGCGCTGCGAGCCCTATAAGGTGGAGATGGTCATAAGGGGTTACCTCACCGGCCACGCCTGGCGCGAGTACAAGGCTGGAAAGCGCACGCTCTGCGGAGTTCCCCTTCCGGACGGGATGGTGGAGAACCAGAAGTTCCCCGAGCCCATCATCACCCCCACGACCAAGGCTGCCGAGGGTCACGACGAAGACATCAGCCGTGAGGAGATCATCGCCCGCGGCATAGTTCCCGCCGACGAGTATGCCAAATTGGAGGAATACACCCGCGCGCTGTTCGCCAGGGGCACCGAAATCGCCGCCGGCAAGGGCCTGATCCTCGTCGACACCAAATATGAATTCGGTTCCAGGGACGGACAGATCATCCTGATGGACGAGATCCACACCCCCGACTCCTCCCGCTATTTCTACAGCGAGGGCTACGAAGAAAGGCTCGCCAAGGGTGAACGCCAGAAGCAGCTTTCCAAGGAGTTCGTACGCGAATGGCTGATGGCGAACGGCTTCCAGGGCCAGGCCGGCCAGAAGGTTCCGGAAATGACCGACGAAGTCGTGTCCGGCATCACCGACCGCTACATCGAGCTCTACGAGCATATCACGGGCGAGAAGTTCCAGGCCGCCGAATGCGACGACCCCGCCGCCCGCATCGAGAAGAACATCAAGGCATTCCTCGAAAACAGAGGCTTATGATAGAAAGGTATTCCCGCAAGGTGATGAGGGACATCTGGACTGAAGAAAACAAGTTCCGGGCGTACCTCGAGGTCGAGATACTCTCCTGCGAAGCATGGAGCAAACTCGGCGTGATTCCGGCGGAAGACGTGGAGAAGATACGGCAGAAGGCCACTTTCAGCGTCCCACGCATCCAGGAGATCGAAGAGCAGACCCGCCACGACGTGGTCGCATTCACCCGCGCGGTGAGCGAAAGCCTCGGCGAAGAGCGCAAGTGGGTCCACTACGGCCTCACCTCCACCGACGTCGTGGACACGGCGAACGGCTACCTTCTCAAGCAGGCCGACGCCATCCTCCTCAAGGACATCGAGGATTTCCTGGAAGTCCTCAGGAAGCGCGCCGTAGAATTCAAGGATACGCCCTGCATCGGCAGGACCCACGGCATACACGCGGACATAACCTCCTTCGGTCTCAAGTGGGCCCTCTGGTACGAGGAGATGAAGCGCAACCTGGAAAGGTTCAAGTATGCGGCACAGGGCGTGGAAGCCGGCAAGATGAGCGGTGCGGTGGGCAATTTCGCCAATATCCCGCCCTTTATCCAGGACTATGTCTGCGAACATCTCGGCATAGATTCCGCAAACATCTCCACGCAGGTCCTCCAGCGTGACAGGCACGCCTACTATCTAAGCACCCTCTCACTCATTGCTTCCACCCTCGAGCAGATGGCATTCGAAGTGCGCAACCTGCAGAGGACCGAAGTCCGCGAAGCAGAAGAGGCTTTCCGCAAGGGACAGAAGGGTTCCAGCGCGATGCCGCACAAGCGCAATCCCATCAGCAGCGAGAATATCTGCGGGTGCGCACGCGTAATGCGCGGCTATATGGTCACCGCCAACGAAAACGTCGCCCTCTGGCACGAAAGGGACATCTCCCACTCCTCCACCGAGCGCATCGTGCTCCCGGACGCCACCGAGCTCCTGGATTACATGCTCAACCGTTTCAGGGGCATACTCGAGAACCTCGTCGTCTATCCGGAGACCATGCTGGCGAACATTTACCGCACCAAGGGCGTTATCTTCGCGCAGAGGGTCATGAACGCGCTCATAGGCAAGGGCCTTTCCCGCGAGGAGGCATACGACACCGTCCAGCCGATAGCAATGAAGGCCTGGACAGAAGGCCTCGACTACCAGACCCTCCTTAAGGCCGACGCCAAAGTGATGGGACTGCTGAGCGTGGAAGAGCTCGAATCCTGCTTCACGCTCGACTACTATTTCAAGAACGTAGATTTCATTTTCGGACGCGTAGGAATATAGACGATGGACATCGAGGCATTGGCAAGGCAGTTCCAGGCAAGCGGAAGGAACTATGAAACGAGGGATGGCGACATCCTTCTCACCAAAGGTCTCGCCGATGTCCACGTCCATTTCCGCGAACCCGGATTCTCCTATAAGGAAACCATAGCCACAGGCTCGCAGGCTGCCGCTGCAGGCGGCTTTACCGCAGTCTGCCCCATGCCCAATCTCTCCCCTGCTCCGGACAGCCCGGAAACGCTGGCCTTGGAGCAGCACCTCATCCGCCGGCAGGCCGTCATCAGCGTCATCCCGTACGCAACGGTCACCAAGGGGCGCAGGGGTCTCGAGCCCGTGGACTTCAGGAGCCTGAAGGGCGGCGTCATCGGCTTCTCCGACGACGGCAGCGGAATCCAGGACGAAGCCGTTATGCGCAGGGCAATGGAACTTGCCGCCGAAAACGACTGCATCATCGCCGCGCACTGCGAGGACAATTCGCTGCTCCGCGGCGGATACATCCACGACGGGCGCTATGCACGGGAGCACGGCCACGCCGGAATTTGTTCCGAAAGCGAATGGGGGCAGATCGCCCGCGACCTCAAGCTCGCAGAACAGACCGGCTGCCACTACCACGTCTGCCATATCAGCACCAAGGAAAGCGTCCGCATAATACGTGAAGCGAAAGAACGCGGAGTCTGCGTGACCTGCGAGACGGCGCCGCACTACCTGACCCTCTGCGAGGACGACCTGCAGGAAGACGGCCGCTTCAAGATGAACCCTCCGCTCCGTTCCGCCGAAGACAAGGCCGCCCTCATAGAAGGCCTGAAGGACGGGACGATAGACGTGATCGCCACCGACCACGCGCCCCACAGCGCCGAAGAGAAGTCCAGGGGCCTCAAGGGCAGCAGTATGGGGATCGTCGGCCTGGAAACCGCTTTCCCGGTGCTCTACACGAAACTGGTGCTGCCCGGAACCATAACGCTGGACAGGCTGCTCGAAGCGATGTGCAGCGCACCCAGGCGCATATTCAGGATAGAGAGCGACCCGGGAGTCGCCGTCTTCGACCTAGGCTCGGATTTCGCCGTGGACAGCGGCAGTTTCCGCTCCAAGGGTAAGTCGACCCCTTTCGACGGATGGGAACTCAAGGGCAGGTGCCTTTGCACGATATACAACGGAAAGACCGTTTACTCAGCACAATAGCAATATGAAGAAGGAGATACTTTCAGTCATCAGCAATGTCCCTCTGACCGATGGTATCTGGCGTATTGTCCTCGACGGCTGCAGCGAATGCCGTCCGGGCCAGTTCGTGAACATCGCTCTCGACGGGCTCTATCTCCGCAGGCCCATTTCGGTCAGCGGATGGAAAGACGGCGTCCTGACTCTCCTGTACAAGGTCGTGGGGCGCGGTACGGCCCTCATGACAGGCCTTGAGCCGGGAGACAGGGTGGATGCCCTCACGGGACTCGGGAACGGATTCGATACCGCAGTCGCCTGCAAGGCCCCGCTCCTCATAGGAGGCGGGATAGGCTGCGCTCCCCTCTTCATGCTGGGTCTGCGGCTACCGCACTTCAGGCGAGATCGTCGACATGTCCGGACTCGAGGCGCTCGGCGCTAAGGTGCTGCTCGCCACCGAAGACGGCTCCGCAGGAGTCAGGGGCTTCGTGACCGATGCCATCGCCGCCGGTGCCGGCAACTACGATTATTACTACGCCTGCGGCCCGCTGCCAATGCTCAAGGCAATCGTCGCGGGACTGGACTGCGAGGGCGAGCTCAGCCTCGAGGAAAGGATGGGCTGCGGCTTCGGAATATGCATGGGATGCACCTGCAAGACCTCCCGCGGACCCGCCCGCGTCTGCAAGGAAGGCCCGGTTTTCAAGAAAAACGAAATACTATGGTAAAGGATATATCGACCCGGCTCGGAGGGCTTGCGCTCGACAACCCCGTCATCCCGGCGAGCGGCACTTTCGGTTTCGGCCTGGACATGGCCGGGATCTATGACCTGGACATCCTCGGTGCCATCTCCATAAAGGGCACGACGCTGGAGGCCAGGTTCGGCAATCCCACGCCCCGCATAGCCGAATGTGAAGGTGGCCTAATCAATTCAGTAGGCCTCCAGAATCCCGGCATCGACGCCGTAATTGCCGAAGAACTCCCGGCGCTCAGGAAGGTCTTCCACAAGCCCATAATCGCCAATATCAGCGGCTTCAGCGTGGACGAATACGTCGAGTGCTGCGCCCGGATGGAC
>CADAFW010000047.1 GCA_902787295.1 uncultured Bacteroidia bacterium | reverse complement strand
CCAGCCCGTCATCAGCATTGGCAAGGCTTCCGAAGATACCGCGCTTGATTGTGACAGGGTTTGTGGAAGTGCGCGTTGCATATTCGGACTCCTTGTAGAACACCATCTTGTAGCCTCCGGAGAGGGGTCCGGGGAGCGCGGAAATATAGTACCATACTCCGGTCTGGAAGGTACCGCCGCCGGGTGCGGTGAGGGTCAGGACGGAATCCTTCGCAATCACTTCGCTGACCACCGGTACACCGTCTTCAAACGCAATCTTGATCTTGCCGGCAAGCGCTTCAACGTTGTTGCCTTCGAAAGTGACGCGCTTGATTCCCTCCTGGGTAAGGGAAAAGCGGACTCCACCGCAAACGTTGTAGAACGGAAGGTTGAGACCGTTGGACTGCGCCACGGTGATATTTGTCTTCTTGGCAAAACTGCCGGCACGGCCGGTCTGCGCCGAGGGCAGGGTCGTAGTGACGGAAGAACCGTCACAGGTCGCATCCGCCCTGTACGGGTACAGGCCCCAGGTAGTATAGTCTGCAACGGAACCTTCATTCGCGCCGGCGACAACATTGATTGTTCCGATGAAAGTTGTAACCGGGACATTTTCCGTGTTCTGGGAAATGAAACGTCCGATAGCGCCGCCGTAGAACACCTTGATCTCTTCGGATGTTTCCCAATAGACCTGCGTTCCTCCGTCCAGGACAGTGGTCTTGGTCGGGGCAGAGCCTTCCTGATAGGCCGTAAAGGTCATCTGGATACCTTCCGGTCCGGTGGGTTCAACATTTCTTGCGCAGCCGGACATCGCCAGTGCTGCAAAAGCTAAAAGTATATAGCGTGTTTTCATATTCAACATCTATTAATTCCAGTTTTCATATCCTACGTCTTCGTTTTCCCCGTCGCCGGGACTGGTGCACAGCAGCCCTTCCGGGAAGACGGTTAATTCCTCCGCAAGCGGCTTGGCGTACTCGCGGGGAAGTGGTTGTTTCTTATTGACTTTCATCGTATTGAGGTAAATCGGAATAAATATAGGGATTATCTTTGGAAAAGTAACCCGTCAACTCCGTCGTTTACCAGATTTTCCGCTTCAAACGACACAGGGGCGTCGAATGGTTTAGCCTGAATATATGTGGTTTACATCATTCAACCAGGGCAAATTCGCCGGGGTCAATATTCGCAACCAATTGATATACAATGAAATCCATTCGACGACAGAAGCAGTCCCCTATGAACGACACACAGTTTGGCAGTCCGTGGTCGTATATTCCGGAGGCAGGTTGAAACTTTCTGTTGCATACTGCCGTATAATAATAGTCCGACCTTACGTTACAGTTCAGACCGACCCATTTCAGTATGAAACTTTCTCAATAGGAGAAGATCGCAACCGAACCTACCCGCTGGAGAGACGAATGCAAACTCCTTGTCCTCCACAAGAAAACAGGCGAAATCGAGCACAGGCAATTCAAGGACATCATCGACTATTTCGGAAAGCGCGACCGCTTCGTGCTGAACGATACCAAGGTGTTCCCGGCCAAGCTTTACGGCAAGAAGGAGAAGACCGGCGCCGACATCATGGTGTTCCTTCTCCGCGAGCTCAACAAGGAGCAGCGCCTCTGGGACGTGATCGTGGATCCGGCCCGCAAGATCCGCATCGGCAACAAGCTGTATTTCGGTGACGATGAGAGCATCGTGGCCGAAGTCATCGACAATACCACCTCCCGCGGCAGGACCCTGAGGTTCCTGTTCGACGGGCCGTACGAGGAGTTCAAGCAGGCTCTCTTCGCTCTCGGCCAGACTCCTGTCCCCGAGTGGGTGAAGGAGACTCCGACCCCGGAAGATGCCGAGAATTTCCAGACCATCTTCGCGGCCCACGAGGGTGCCGTGTCCGCTCCCGCAGCCGGCCTGCATTTCTCCCGCGAGCTTCTCAACAAGATGATCCTCAACGACATAGACAAGACCTTCATCACCGTCCACATGGGTATAGGCTATTTCCGCACCGTGGACGTGGAGGACCTTTCGAAGCATCGCATGGATGCGGAGAGGATGATCATTTCGGAGCAGGCTGCGGAGGAGATCAATACCACCAAGAGGACGGGTCACAAGATCTGTGCGGTGGGCGTGACCGTAATCCGTGCGCTGGAGACCTATGTTTCCACCAACAAGGAGGTCAAGGCAACCGACCAGTGGACCAACAAGTTCATTTTCCCGAATTACGAGTTCTCCATTCCCGATGCCATAGTTTCCAATTTCCATCTTCCGCAGTCCACGATGCTCATGACCGTGGCGGCGTTCGGTGGCTATGAAAAGGTGATGAATGCATATCAGGTGGCCCTGGACAACGATTATCGTTTCGGTCCTTACGGCGACGCAATGCTGATCGTCGACTAGGCTCTTCCTCCGGTATATCAGCAGACGCAGTACCCCCTCCCCTTAGGTTTCCGTCAACCCTCATTTCAGGAAACCGGGGGGAGGGGGTACTGCGTCTGCTTGAACCAAAGTTACCCGTTTCGAATCATCTTGAAACGGGTGTGGTTTCGTAACTTTGCGGCATACTACCTTTATTGAAACAACTTAAAACTATGGGAAATGGACGATTTATTCAAGGAGAGGGCTGCGGCTCTCGCGCTGAACACCGCATTCGGGTTCGAGCCGAAGATTTCAAGGTCGCTGATAGGGCAGCTGGGGACGGCCGCGTCGGTATTCGACATCAGTGAGAAGGACCTGGACGAACTGTTCGGGCCGTACAGCAAGCACCGGGCGCTGGTCGGCAGTGCGGCGCTGGAGGAAGCGTGCCGGGAACTGGAGCGGCTGGAGGGCCGCGGCTACAGGTTCGTGAGCCTGTGCGAGGAGGACTATCCAGCGCTGCTCAGGGAGTGCCCGGACGCCCCGGCGGGACTGTACGTGAGGAGCTGCTCGGAGCTGGGAGACATCTTCAACCGCGGGCGGAACATCTCCGTCGTGGGCACCAGGGACATATCTCCGTACGGGAGCGAGTGGTGCACCAGGATAGTCAGGACCATCGCGCAGGCGCCTTCCAGACCGACGGTGGTGAGCGGGCTCGCGATCGGGGTGGACGTGACGGCGCACCTCTGCGCACTGGCCGAGGGCATACCCACCATCGCGGTGATTCCCACCGGGATAGAGGATGTCTATCCGTCCAGGCACAGGGTGGTGGCGGAGAAGATTGCCGCGGCGCCGGGAAGCGCCCTGGTCACGGATTACCCTCCGGGCTCGCAGCCGGTTCCGGTGAATTTCCTGCGGCGCAACCGCATCATCGCCGGGATGAGCGGGGCGACCGTGCTGATCGAGTCGAAAGCCAAGGGCGGGGGCACTATGACCGCGAGGCTGGCAAGCGGGTACGGACGCGAAGTCTTCTGCCTGCCGGGGCGGGTGGACGATAGCCGGTCGGCAGGATGCAACTTATTGATACAGGAGAAAATAGCCGAGCCTATCATATCCCTTGCCACGCTCCCGCAGGCGCTCGGCCTGGGACGCTTCTCGCGACGGAAGGCAGCGGATCTGGAGGAGGAGCTGAGCCGCCGGTACGGGGACGCCCGGGACGGGGAGGCCGCTCCCCTGCTGCCCGGCATCCTGAAGCTCGTACGCATCATCCGGAAGCAGCGCGGCGTAGACCTGGACGACCTGTGCAGGCAGAGCGGAATGGGCATCGCGGAAGTGACAGAGATCACGGGGCTGCTGGAAAGTGACGGGATCATATGCACCGATATTCTCCGAAGATGCTCCATTAACCTCAAATTTGTGTAAATTTGCCCACAATGGAATTCATCGACACCCACACGCACATCGCCGACGAGGCTTTCGCAGGCTGCGAGGAGGAAATCATCGCCCGCGCCGTGGACGCCGGGGTCGGCAAGATGCTGCAGGCGGACATCGATTCCTCCGAAAGGGAGCGGATGTTCGCGCTGTGCGATGCCCATCCCGGGGTGCTGTACCCCATGCTGGGGCTCTATCCGGGTTCGGTGACCGTTAACTGGAGGGACGAGATAGACGCGCTGACCGCCTGGCACGCGGACCACGAGGCAGTGGCCGTGGGCGAGATCGGGCTGGACTACCACTACGGCGCAGAGACGAAGGAAGAGCAGAAGGAAGCCTTCCGCATCCAGCTGGAACTGGCCTCCGGATGGGACCTGCCGGTGAACATCCACCTGCGGGAAGCCACGGAGGACTTCCTTTCCATCGTGGAAGACTGCCGTCACCTGCACCTCAGGGGCAACCTCCACGCATTCAGCGGCAGCGCGGAAATGTTCCGCAGACTCAGCCGCAGCGGAGACTGGTACGTGGGCATCGGAGGGGTGCTCACATTCAAGAACGCACGCCTGGCCCGGGAGGTCCTTGACATCCCGCTGGACAGGATACTGCTGGAGACCGACGCACCATACCTCACCCCTGTCCCGCACAGGGGCGAACGCAACGAAAGCAGCTACATACCCTTCATCGCGGCATTCCTGGCGCAGCTGAAAGGCGTCGGCACGGAGGAAGTCGCGAGGGTGACCACGGATAACGCAAGACAATTGTTCGGCATATGATCAACATCTTCCAGGACAGGGCGGCGAAGTCAGCCGTGCTCCTGATCTACACGGGCGGAACCATCGGAATGAAGGAAGACCCCCGCACCGGCGCACTCAAGCCATTCGATTTCAAGAGCATAATGGACGAGGTGCCGGAGCTGCGGAAGTTCTCCTGCAAGCTGGATTCCTACACCTTCTCCCCGCTCATCGACTCTTCCGACGTGGAGCCGTCGATGTGGCAGGCGCTGGCGAAAATCATCCTCGAGAGGTACGACAGGTACGACGGCTTCATCGTCCTGCACGGCACGGACACCATGGCCTACAGCGCCTCGGCACTGAGTTTCATGCTGGAGAACCTGGACAAGCCGGTGATCTTCACCGGGAGCCAGCTCCCGATCGGGCGGCCGCGCACGGACGGCAAGGAGAACCTCATCTCCGCCGTGGAGATAGCCTGCGCCAAGGATTCGCAGGGCAAGGCGATGGTCCCGGAAGTCTGCATATTCTTCAATTCGCAGCTGCTCAGGGGCAACAGGAGCACCAAGACCGATTCCACCGGATTCGACGCCTTCCGCTCCCCCAACTATCCGCCGCTGGCCACCGCCGGCATCAACATCAAGTACAACCTGCCGGCCATCCACTACCCCTCCGGGCAGGGGGAGCCTTTCAGCATCTACACGCGCCTCGACACGCGTGTCGCCATCCTCAAGATCCATCCCGGAATCACTCCGGAGATAGCCCGGCACGTGCTCTGCGAACCGGACATAAGGGCCGCCATCATAGAGACTTACGGCTCCGGCAACGCCATCTCCAAGCCCTGGTTCGTGGAGATAGTCAGGGAGGCCGTGGCCGAGGGGAAGATACTGCTGAACGTGACGCAGTGCCAGAAGGGAGACGTCAACATGGACCTTTATGCGACCGGCAGGGCCCTCAAGGAAGCGGGAGTCGTATCCGGTTACGACAGCACTACGGAAAGCGCCCTCGGAAAGCTTTTCTATCTGCTTGGTACGAGCGCAGATAACGAGTTCGTGAAGGTCCTTCTGGCAAGGAACCTGAAGGGAGAAATCTCAAAATAGTTATTGTAGAATGAAATATTTTTCCTAAATTGCAGCGATTAATGGATTTCCGCAACGCAGAATTAATTTACAACTAATACATTATCAATTACACCTTATGAAAAAGATTTTCATGATTCTCGCAGCAGCAGGCGTAATGGCCTTCTCTGCAAGCATTGCATCCGCTCAGGACGAGCAGGCCGCCGAGGCAGCTCCGGCCGTTGAGGCCGCCGAGGCCGCAGCCGAGCCGGCAGAGATGTCCGCAGCAGACCTCCTCAAGTCAAGCGAGGAAGTTCCCCTCCATCAGGCCCTCAAGACCAAGTTCATCGAAGGTGGTGCCGGATTCATGTCCCTCATCATCATCTGCTTGATCATCGGTCTCGCACTCGCTATCGAGCGTATCCTTTACCTCACGTTCTCCAAGATCAACGCCAAGAAGCTCGTGGAGAAGGTTGAGAAGGCACTCGAGGAAGGTGGCATCGAAGCTGCGAAGGACGTCTGCCGCAACACCCGCGGACCTGTCGCTTCCATCTTCTATCAGGGACTCCTCCGCTACGACCAGGGCATCGACGTCGTCGAGAAGACCGTCGTTTCCTACGGCTCCGTGCAGATGAGCGAGATGGAGAACGGCCTTTCATGGATTTCCCTCTTCATCGCCATCGCACCGTCCCTCGGATTCCTCGGTACCGTCATCGGTATGATCAATGCATTCGATGCAATCCAGGCTGCAGGTGATATTTCTCCTAACGTCGTCGCAGGAGGTATGAAGGTCGCCCTTATCACCACCGTCGGTGGTCTTATCGTCGCCATGATCCTTCAGATCTTCTACAACTACATCCTTGCCAAGATCGACGCGATCACCATCGACATGGAGGACGCTTCCATCTGCCTCGTGGATGTACTCACCAAGTACGACGCAAAGAAGAAATAATTCACTTTATAGGTAAGTCACAATGAAACTCAACAAGATATTCAAATGGGTGATGATAGCGCTGATTCTCGTCAGTGTCGGTCTGCTCGTCTGGGGTTTCGCCCAGAAGTTCACGGACGGCAATGTCGAGGCTCTGCTCTATTGGACCTATGCGATGATTGCACTGGCGATCTTCTGCGTTGTCGTGCTCGGCCTCATAGTCAGCGCGATCAACAACCCGAAGAGCCTGGTGAAGGTCGGCATATTGCTGGCCGGAGCCTGCGTGCTGGTACTCATTGCATACTTCCTCGCCCAGGGCGCTCCGGCATTCGGGCGCGATGGCCTGGACTCCGCGTCCACGCTCAAACTTACTGACACTGTCCTTAACCTTACCTATATCGTCGGCGCTGCTGCAATCGTTGCAATCATCGTCGGTGAGATCCGTATGGCTATCGTAAACAAGAAATAACTATGGGCAAGAAAAAAACTCCAGCAATCAATTCGAGCTCTACTGCCGACATAGCATTCCTGCTCCTGTGCTACTTCCTGATGACTACCACCATGGGATCACAGACTGGTCTGTCTCGTCGTCTTCCGCCTATGCCTGACAAGAATCAGAAGGTGGAGGATCAGAAGGTCAACCGCCGCAACATCATCGTGGTCAAGATCAACTCTGCAGATAGAATTCTTGCCGGTAGTGAGCCCATAGATGTCAGCCAGCTTAAAGACAAGATCAAGGAATTCCTTACCAACCCTGCCGACGACCCGAACCTTCCCGAAAAGGAAGTCAAGGCTATCGAAGGATATGGCAACTACCCTGTTTCCAAGGGTGTGATCTCCCTGCAGAACGACCGTGGTACCAGCTACGCTGCGTACATCGCCGTACAGAACGAACTCGTGAAGGCCGTCAACGAACTCCGCGACGACTTCTCGATGCGCGCATACGGCCGCAAGTTCACCTCGCTCGACGAGGACAGGCAGAATATCGTGAAGAAAGCCATTCCGCAGAACATTTCCGAGGCAGAGCCTAAGGATGTCGGCGCTAAAAGATAAAAGGAGAATACTATTATGTCAAAATTTGGTGGAAGCAACGACAAGAAGCAGGTGCCGGCAATGACCAGCAGCTCTCTGTCCGATATCGTCTTCATGCTCCTTTTCTTCTTTATGGTGACCACGCAGATGCGCGAGACCGAGAACAAGGTTCAGGTCAAGATTCCTGAAGCATCCGAGATCGTCAAGCTCGAGAGGAAAGACCTCAACTCATACATCAACATCGGTTCCCCTATCAGGTCCCTCCAGGCCCAGTTCGGTACCGACGCACGTATCCAGTTGAACGACTCCTTCAAGACCGTCGACGACATCCGTGACTTCATCGCTGCAGAGCGTGATGCACACACCGAGGCCGACCGCCAGCTCATGACGGTAAGCATCAGGGCAGACCAGGACGTCAGAATGGGTATCATTACCGATGTTAAGCAGGAACTCAGAAGGTGTTCCGCGCTTAAGATCATGTACTCAGCAAGAAAACCGGCTGAATAGCGATTCAGCTGTCACGCATACGAGCAGCCCCCTTCATTGAGGGCTGCTTTTTCAAATAACGCAAACAAAAAATGAAGGAGATACTTCGTACGAAGATCAAGGACCTGCTGGAAATGGAAGCAGGCCGGGAAGTCCTCGCCAAAGGTTGGGTGAGGACGAAAAGAGGCAACAAGGAGATAGCGTTCATCGCGCTCAACGACGGCTCTACGATCAAGAACCTGCAGATAGTCGTCGACAAGAATGAGGAAACTTCCGCGCTCCTCGCAAAGATCAGCACAGGCGCCTGCATAGGTGTCCGCGGACAGCTCGTGGAATCCGTCGGAGGCGGCCAGGCCGTGGAGGTCAAGGCCGAGGAGATCGAGATCTACGGCGAGTGCGACCCGGTGCGCTACCCTCTCCAGAAGAAGGACACCAGTTTCGAATACCTCCGCAGCGTGGCGCATATGCGTCCGCGCACCAATACCTTCGGTGCGGTGCTGAGGCTTCGCAGCCAGATGGCCTTCGCCATCCACGAGTATTTCCACAGCAAGGGGTTCGTCTACCTCAACACCCCGCTCATCACCGCTTCCGACGCGGAGGGAGCAGGTCAGATGTTCCAGGTGACCACCCTCGACCTCAACAACGTTCCCAAGAACAAGAAGGGCGAGCCGGACTACAGCAAGGACTTCTTCGGCAAGATGACCAGCCTCACCGTGAGCGGACAGCTCGAAGGCGAGCTCGGCGCCACCGCACTCGGGGAAATCTACACCTTCGGACCCACCTTCCGTGCGGAGAATTCCAACACCCCGCGTCACCTCGCGGAATTCTGGATGGTAGAGCCGGAAATGGCGTTCTATGACATCAACGCCAACATGGACCTCGCCGAGGACTTCATCAAGCATCTCGTGAAGTACGCCCTCGACAACTGCTTCGACGACATCAAGTTCCTCAACGACCGCTACGATCCCGAACTCATCGAACGCCTCCAGGGCGTCATCGGTACCGAATTCGTACGGCTCGAGTACACCGAGGGCATCAAGATACTCGAGGAAGCCGCGAAGAACGGCGTGCAGTTCGAGTACCCGGTCTACTGGGGCGTCGACCTCCAGAGCGAGCACGAGCGCTACCTCGTGGAGAAACACTTCAAGAAGCCCGTCATCCTCACCGGTTATCCCAAGGACATCAAGGCCTTCTACATGAAGCAGAACGAAGACGGCAAGACCGTGCGCGCGATGGACGTGCTCTTCCCCAAGATCGGCGAGATCATCGGCGGTTCCGAACGCGAAGCCGACCTCGGCAAGCTCGAGACCAGGATTGACGAGCTCCACATGAGCCGCAGGAACCTCGAGTGGTACATAGACACCCGCCGTTTCGGCAGCTGCCCCCACAGCGGCTTCGGCCTCGGTTTCGAGCGCCTGCTGCTCTTCGTCACCGGCATGGCGAACATACGCGACGTCATCCCGTTCCCCCGCACCCCCAAGAACGCTGAATATTAACGGATTATGTTGGTAATCGGTATCGCCGGAGGATCCGGCTCAGGAAAGACTACTGTCGTAAGTGCAATCAAGGAAAGGCTGCACGACGAGAAGGTCGTCGTCATCCCCCAGGACTCTTACTACAAGGATACGGGCGACCTCACGGACGAGGAGAAGCGCCATCACAACTTCGACCATCCGGACGCCATCGACTGGGAGCTCCTGTGCAAGCAGCTCGCCGAACTCAAGTCCGGGAAGACCATCCACCAGCCGGTCTATTCCTACATCTCCTGCACCCGGTCCAAGACCGAGACCGTGACCGTGGAGCCGGCGGACGTCATCATCATCGAGGGCATCCTCATCTTCACCTGCAAGGAACTGCGCGAGCAGATGGACGTGAAGATCTTCGTGGACGCCGACGATGACGACAGGCTGATGCGCGTGATGGCAAGGGACATCTCCGAGCGCGGGAAGGACGTGCACTGGGTCATCGAGCGCTATTCCAACACCGTGAAGCCGATGTTCCTCCAGTTCATCGAGCCCAGCAAGCGCTACGCCGACATAATCATCCCGCAGGGAGGCCACAACAAGGTGGCGGTGGACATCATCACCGCGACCGTCGAGAAATCCCTCAGGGAAAAGAAGACACTCTAAGTGAAGCGGCTTCCGAAAGAAGACAGGGCAGGACTGTATCTCACCGTCATCGCACACCTGACAGTGATTATAGTCCTGCTTGCCGTCAATCTCCACAAGCAGATCAGGAGCGAGAATTCCTTCGTGCTGGATTTCACCAAGCAGGAGGAACTGGAAAAGCTCCAGGAGCAGATAGAGCAGCTGCAGAAGGAGAAGGAATTCCAGGAAGCCATAAGCCGCAAACTCCAGGAACAACTCGCCGGCAGCGCTCCGGTGTACCGCAACATCGCCGTGGACCGCGCCGCCCTGAAGGACGACCGCGGCACGGATGCGGAACAGTTGTACAAGGACGCCGAGAGGCTCCAGAAGGAACTGAACGCCGGGTACGACCTCCCGGACGACGACCACGCCGATCCCACCCCCTACAAGAAGGACGACAAGGACAAAGGCGAGCCCGCGGCATATTCGGGCCCGTCGGTGGTATCTTACTATCTGGAAGGGAGAAAGGCCAGCCACCTCTCCATACCGGCATACCGCTGCCTCGGCGCAGGCCAGGTGACGGTGCTCATTCAGGTGGATCCTTCCGGAAAGGTAGTCAACGCCAAGATAGACGAGGGCGTCTCATCGATGGACGGCTGCCTGCGCGCATTCGCCATCAGGGCCGCCAGGCTGTCGAAGTTCTCCGCGTCCACATCGGCTCCGGCGAAGCAGACGGGGAACATCGTCTACGAATTCATCGCACAATAAAGCTTACGATATAGTAAGCCATCACGCCTGAGGAGATAAGCTTCAGGCCGGTCCCGCACATGAAGCCCAGGAACGCTCCGATTCCGGCTTTGAATGCAGCCCACACGCCTTTGTTAGTGACCATCAGCTCTCCGAGGAAAGCCCCCAGGAGTGCGCCCGTTATCATGCCTATGGGCGTGAAGAAGATGCCGGCGAACAGGCCTATGAGGGCTCCGGTGGACGCTGCCTTGTGCCCGCCGGTCCAGCGGGTGGTCCACATCGGCACTACGTAATCCAGGACGGTGACGATAATGGTGATTGCAAGCCAGACCAGCAGGAAGGTCAGGCTCATCCCGCTGCCCTTCGCGAGGAAGACGAACAGGAGGCCGAGCCAGCTGATGGGCGGACCGGGGATGCCGGGAACGATGCTTCCGATGATGCCGATGATGGCGGCGATTACTGCGAGGATGTAAAGGACGGTCATCTTGTCAGGATTTACGCAAATATATGATTTTTTAATCTCGTTTTTGTTAACTTAGAGCCTTGGCGGACATCTATATATAGTTAGAGCAAATTCCATACCCCATGGCACCAAGATTCCTGCGCCTCTGCGTCGTCACCGTCCTGATTCTCTTCGGCACGGCCCTCTTTGCACAACCGAGAGGAATGCGTATGGGAGGATACCAGATGAACGACGTCGCTTGGATTGTCGGCAGCGTAGTCCTCTCCCCCGATGAAGAAGGCGGGGAGGAAATCCCCGGAGCCGGCGTTACGGTAATGGTGATAACGCTCAAGGAGCAGAAGGACAAGACCCTCAAGGCCACCGACACGCTCTATACGACGGTCTCCAACGAAGGCCGTTTCTTCTTCAGGATAGTGCCCGTGGATTTTCAACGCCGCGGCAGTGAAGACGCTGAAGGGCGAAATGGCCATCGACATACTCGAGCAGATGCCGGGCGTAGAGGTTACGGAAGCCAGCGTATCGGTATTGGGAGAAACGGTGACCAACGTCTATGTGGACGGTGCCCTGCTCTTCGGACAGGCCCCGATGAAAGCCCTGGAGAACATCCCGGCGGAGGAGGTCACGACCATAAAGTCCTACCAGGAGTACGCCAACAAGGATCCTTTCCACAAGATCAGCAAGAACGAAGACAAACAGCGGGTGCTGGACATCCAGACCAAGAGCAAGCCCAAGCTCGTGACGGCGGGAGACTTCCTTGCCGGAGGCGGCTTCGACACGGACAGCACCTATCACAAGCCGCGCTACACCTTCGGCGGAAGCGCATTTTTATCCTCGGAATCGTTGCAGGCGAGCCTCAACTTCAACATCAACAACATCAACGACGCGTCCGTGCGCATGAGAGGTGCTTCGTTCCGCAGCGCAAGGGGCGGCGGTTCGGCGGACCTGAGGATGGCATCCGTCGGCCTGAACGTCACCAAGAAATGGATGAGCCCTACCACGAGGAATTTCGTACTCGGAGCCATCAGCGCAGCCTACTCATTCTCGGACCAGTACAACGTCAGCGAGTCCATTTCCGAAAGGATTTACTTCCCGACATCCGCATACAACTACAGAAAAGCGGAATCGTCTTCCTACTCCAAGAACGGGTCCAGCTCCCATTCACTGCATTTAGGCGGGAACAAAGCCCTGAAGGACGGAATGATCTCCGCCGGCCTGCACTACACCTTCGGAGACAGGGAATCCTCATCCAGGAGCAGGAACTACAACTTCCAGGACGCCCTCCCACGCCAGGGAACATCCAATTCCACAGTGAGCGAAAGCAGAAATCAGCAGGTCGGTGCCGAACTGTCCGCGAACAAAGGCTTCAATGACAAATTGCGGCTCGGCGGAGGAGTTAGCTTTTCATACGGTTCCAGTGGCGGGACCTCCACCAAGATAGACACAACCACTTCCACCATCACCAACACGGTGCTGGACATCAGCAGTGACGGCGATTCCAGGT
>CADAFW010000046.1 GCA_902787295.1 uncultured Bacteroidia bacterium | reverse complement strand
CGGCGGCGTACTTCTCGTACTTGGTCATATAATCCTGTGACTCGGTGCGGAAGCGGAAGCAGGCGTTCTTGAGGTACTCGGCGACGTTGGACTTGATGCTCTCGTCCTTAGTGATCTCGAATGCCTTCTCGAACGGCTCGATGCAGCCCTTGAGGTTCTTCTCGAACTCAGCCTGGAGTACCTGCCACTTGGCATCGTCGAACTCGTTGGAGGCGGCGTCCTGGAGCTCTACGGCCTTGTTGTAGAACATGATGCCCTTGCCGATGTAGCCGAACTCGTAATTGGGGTTGACCTCGGCGCACTTGTCATATGCGGCGATTGCGGCTTCGGTCCTGCCGAGCTGGTTGTTGATGTTGCCCTCGACATAGTACAGGGAAGCGTTGCCGGGCTCGTTCTTCTTGGCCTCGTCAAGAAGGTCGAAGAGACGGTCGGTGTTCTTGCTGTCGTGGAGGGTGTAGTAGTTGATGAGTCCGATGAGGATGCTCTGGCTCTGGGGATACTTCATGAAAGCCTTCTCGAGGATGCCCTTGCTCTTCTCGATGTCACCGGCCTTCTCGGCGATGTCAGCGAGCTTGGCGTAAGCCTCACCGTTCTCGCCGTCGTAACCGGCGCCGATGCTCTTCTCGAACCAGGTCTTCGCACGGTCGTAGTCACCTACCATATAGGCGGTGAAGGCGGCATTGTAGATGGCGTTGGTGTCGATCTGGAGACCGGGAACGGCTACGGAAGCCTCGGCAGCCTTCTGGAAGAATTCGGAAGCCTTGGCATAGTTGCCGAAAGTGTAGGCGTTGTAGGCCTCGTCGGTGTACTTCTGGCCGATGTTCTTGACAGCCTCGGCGATATCCTTGGCCTTGCTGTGCTTGGCATCCACCTCATAAGCCTTGGTGTAGGCTGCGAGGGCCTTGTCGAGAGCGTTCTCGACGACCGGCGCGGTCACCTCGATCATCTGGAGCTGGCCGTTCTGGTTGAAGTAATAGTTCCTGGAATCATATACCTGCTTGGTGAACTGCTGGCCGGAGATCACGACCGCCTCTTCGGAAGACGGCTTCTCATTTCCCATCACGAGCATGAGGTCCTGCGCGCTTGCACCGATCCATGCACTGCCCTGGGGAGCGTAGTAAGCGTCCATGAGCGTGGAACCGAGCTTCATCCAGGTATTCACCTTGGTTGCTTTCTTCGCGTCATCCGCAGCCTTCTGTGCAGCCTCGACTGAAGCCTTGGCGGCAGCGGCGCTCTTCACCTGCTGCTGGGCGTTTGCCACCTGCATTGAGATGACAGCTGCCAAAACGAGTAAAATCTTTTTCATTTTCTTATCGGTTGATTAGTTATTATTCTGCCTGTACGTTCTCTTCGGGCTGCCCTTCTTCACCCTCCTGGAGTTCCTCTTCCTTCGCGCCTGCCACCGGGCAGACCGCGGCAATCGCGTCTCCTTCGCGGATGTTGATGAGCTTGACGCCCTGTGTGGCGCGGCCTGCGACCCTGATATCGGATACGGCCATCCTGATGGTGAGGCCGGAATTCGTGATTATCATCAGGTCGTTGTCCTCCGTCACGCTCTTTATTGCAACAAGCGGACCAGTTTTGTCGGTGATGCTGATGGTCTTCACGCCCTTGCCTCCCCTGTGGGTGAGCCTGTAGTCCAGCGGATCGGAGCGCTTGCCGAAGCCGTTCTCGCTGACTACCAGCACGGTACGGTTGGCGGCATCCGGATCCGAAGGGGTCACGGAGATGGCTCCTACGACCTCGTCGTCATCACCGATCTCGATGGCCTTGACACCTGAAGAATTACGTCCGAGAGGACGTGCCTCGGTCTCGCTGAAGTGGCAGCAGAGACCCTTCCTCGCGGCCACCATTATCTCGTGGCTGCCGTCCGTGAGCACGGCGTCGAGGAGGGCGTCTCCCTCGCGTATGTTGATGGCGATGATGCCCTTGTTGCGGCTGCGGGAGTTCGCATACTCCGAGAGGCTGGTCTTCTTCATTATGCCGCGCTTGGTGAAGAGCACGACATAGTGGCTGGAGGTGTACTCCCCGCTCTCGATGGAAGCGGCGTTCAGGTAGGTCCTGATCTTGTCGTTCTGGTCGATGGAAAGGAGGTTCTGCACCGCCCTGCCCTTGGAAGTGCGGGTGCCTTCGGGCAGTTCGTAGACCTTCAGGCGGTAGCACATGCCCATGTCGGTGAAGAAGAGCATCGTGCTGTGCATGTTGGCCACGTAGATATGCTCGATGAAGTCCTCGTCCCTGGTGGCGCTGGCCTTCTTGCCCACGCCTCCGCGGCTCTGCACGCGGAATTCCGCGAGCGGGGTACGCTTGATGTAGCCGAGGTGCGAGATGGTGATGACCACGTCGTCATCGGCATAGAAGTCCTCGGGGTTGAATTCCTCGGCGCTGAGGGTGATCTCGGTGCGGCGGGGGTCGCCGTACTTGGCCTTGATCTCCTCGGTCTCGGCCTTGACCACCTTGAGCTGCTCCTCGTCGCTGGCGAGGATCTCGCGGCAGCGGGCGATGAATTTCTCGAGCTCGTCGTACTCGGCCTGGAGCTTCTCCTTCTCGAGTCCGGTGAGCTGGCGGAGCCTCATCTCCACGATGGCGGCAGCCTGGACGTCGGTGAACTGGAACTTGTCCACGAGGGACTGCCTTGCCTCGTCCACGTTCTTGGACGCGCGTATGGTGGCGATCACCTCGTCGATGATGTCGATGGCCTTGAGGAGGCCTTCGAGGATATGGGCGCGCTTGAGGGCCTTCTCGAGTTCGAACTTCGTGCGGCGCACGACCACCTCGTGGCGGAAGTCCACGAAATTCGCGAGCATCTCCTTGAGGGAGAGCGTGCGGGGGCGTCCGTTTACGAGGGCGACGTTGTTGATGGCGAAGCTGGACTGGAGGGCGGTGTACTTGAACAGGGTGTTCAGCACCACGTTGGCGTTCGCGTCCTTCTTGACGACGAATTCGATGCGTATTCCCTCGCGGCTGGTGAGCTCGCGGATGTCGGAGATGCCTTCGATCTTCTTGTCGCGGATCATCTCGCCGATGCGGGAGATCATGTCGGCCTTGTTGACCATGTACGGGACCTCGGTGACGACGATGACCTCGCGGCCGTTGTCGGTCTCCTCGATCTCGGTCTTGGCGCGGACCACGACCCTGCCGCGGCCGGTGTTGTAGGCGTCGATGATGCCCTGGCGGCCCATGATGATGCCTCCGGTGGGGAAATCGGGACCCTTTATGTGTTCCATCAGCTCTTCGGTGCTGATGTCCGGGTTGTCGATGTAGGCGCAGATGGCGTCGCAGCACTCGGAGAGGTTGTGGGGAGCCATGTTGGTGGCCATACCCACGGCGATGCCCGCGGAGCCGTTCAGGAGCAGGAGCGGAAGCTTGGTGGGGAGCACCGTCGGCTCCTCGAGGGAGTCGTCGAAGTTCAGCTGCATGTCCACGGTATCCTTGTCCAGGTCGGCGAGGACGTCCTCCGCCATCTTGGCGAGCTTGGCCTCGGTGTACCTCATCGCCGCCACGGGGTCGCCGTCCATGGATCCGAAGTTGCCCTGGCCGAACACGAGCGGGTAGCGCTGGTTCCAGTTCTGGGCGAGACGGGCCATCGCGTCATAGACGCTGGAGTCTCCGTGCGGGTGGAACTTACCGAGGACCTCACCCACGATACGGGCGGACTTCTTGGTCTGTCCGGAGTAGCTGAGTCCCAGTCCGTCCATGCCGAAAAGCACGCGGCGCTGGACCGGCTTCAGTCCATCGCGGACGTCGGGAAGGGCACGGGAGACGATTACGGACATCGAATAGTCGATGTACGCCGTACGCATCTCGTGGTCTATCTCTACGGGTTCTATGAGGCCGTGGACGGTCTCCTGGATTTCTTCTTTCTGATTTATTCCGTTATCCATAAATCCCTTCTAGATTTGCATATATTTATAAACGCGCAAATATACTAAATTATCGGACAATTTGCTAATTTTGTCAAGGCTATTTTGATATGGAAATAAGAGTCACACCCGAACTTTCCAGGATACTGGGATACGCAAGGGACGAGTCGATGCGGACCGGCCATTACGGCATAGGCATAGACCACCTCCTGCTGGGCGTGCTGCGCCACGGCGACAACGATGCGCTCAGCAGCCTGGGCGCGCTCGGCATAGACGCCGGCGAGCTCCGCGCGTTCATAGATTCCCAGGTTTTCCGGCCCGAGGGCGTGCCTTATTACGACAAGGAAAGGGTGCTGCTAACGAGGAAGGCCCACAACATCCTCAGCCTGGCCGTCTACGAAGCCCTGCGCTTCGGGCAGGACATGGCCGGGACGGCGCACCTGATGCTGGCCATCAGCCGCACGCAGGACTTTTCCGCGGCTTCCTGGCTGGAAGAGCGCGGAGTGACCTACGAGGCACTCAAGTCCTATATGTTCTCAAAGGGGATGCTGAGCGCCGAGGACAGCATTATGCCCGATGCGGAAGACATCGCGAACGCCCTGGAGGCGGAGATACGCGCCGCCCTGGCGACCACCGGCATCACGCCGGACTACCTCAGCTGATCAGCGGCCGCGGCGTTTCGCCGCCCTTAGCCTGTCCGAACTGCGGACCATCAGTTCGTCTGCCATTATGTTCCTGAACGCAAGCACGTCGAGGATCACGGCCACCACGGGGAAAACCGCGGTGACGTGGAATACGGGGTCGTTGCCGGTGGTGAAGAAATCCACGGCGAGCCATACCTGCAGGGCCAGCGTGATGAGCGCCGAGAGCATTGCGGTCCTGGCCTGGAACACGCGGTGCTTCCAGGTGGTCAGCGCCAGCAGGTTCAGCAGCGTGATGATGGCGAGGAGCACCACGTAGGGCATATAACGGGTATAGGGAATGTCACCAGCCTTGTTACAGAAGAAGAGGGCTGCGATGAGCGCGGTGGAAAGCGCGAGATAGAGGGTCTGGATTCTCTGCCACATGATCTCTTTCGTTCTTGGGATGCAAATATAATAAAATTTGTACCTTTGCCGGAAACCAAGAACTTAGAAACATGAGCAAACGAGTAGTCGTGACCGGAATGGGAGTCCTGTCCTGCGTAGGCAACGACGTCCCCACCTTCTGGAACAACCTTATAAACGGAGTATGCGGAATAGACGAGATAGTCGAGTTCCCGACTGACCTGCTGCCGGTGAAGATAGGCGGAAAGGTCAGGAATTTCAACCCTGAGGATTACGGCATGGACAAGCCGTTCATCCGCAAGCAGGACACCTTCACCATCTTCGCGATGGCATCCGCCTGGCAGGCGATGAAGGATTCCGGGCTCGTCTCAGGCGAGAACATTGATCCCGGCAGGCTCGCCACCTACGTGGGCTCCGGAATCGGCGGCTTCGAGACCATCCAGAGGGAAGTCTCCAAGATGATCGACGACCCTTCGGGCAAATGGGTGTCGCCGAATTTCGTGCCGACGATGATCAGCAACATGGCCGGCGGCCAGATCGCGATGAAATTCAACGCCCAGGGCTCCTGCATAGACATAGTGACCGCCTGCGCCACCTCCACCCACTCGCTGGGAGAGGCCTTCCGCGCCATCAAGCACGGCTATGCGGACGCAGTCATCGCCGGCGGCAGCGACAACGCCACCATCCCCGTGGGAATCGCCGGATTCGCCAATGCCAGGGCCCTCACCAAGGAAGTGAACCCGAAGCGCGCCTGCCTGCCGTTCAATGCGGACAGGGGCGGATTCGTGATGGCCGACGGTTCAGCGGTGCTCATCCTCGAGGAATATGAGCACGCCAAGGCACGCGGGGCGAAGATCTATGCCGAGATGGTAGGATACTCCAGCACCTGCGACGCATACCACGCCACCGCACCCAGGCCCGACGGCAGCACCCAGGCCGCCTGCATAAAGGGCGCGCTGGAGGAGGCCGGATTCGACCCGGAGAAGGACAACGTCTACATCAACGCGCACGGCACAGGCACCCACCTCAACGACGTGGCCGAGACCAAGGCATACAAACTGGCGATGGGCGACTTCGCCTACAAATGCCATATCAGCAGCACCAAGTCCATGCACGGCCATATGTTCGGCGCCACCGGTGCGGCGGAGGCCATAGCCACGGTGATGGCTCTGCACGAGGGAATCGTCCCTCCGACCATCAACCTGGACACCCCGGATCCGGAGTGCGACCTGGACTACACGCCGAACCGTGCCGTAAAGACCGACGTGAATCTCGGTCTGAGCGACTCGTTCGGATTCGGAGGCCACAACGCCTGCGTGGCCTTCCGCAAGATCTAGAAGCAGAAACGGGCTCCCGCCTGGAATATTCCCTGCGCTCCGAAGCCGACTTCGGAGAAGAATCGCAGTGCCCCGCCTACCTCGAGGCCTATGGGCGAAAGCTGCCAGTCGAAGAGCTGCTGGCTTTCCCTCGCGGCTGATACCGAGGACATGCCGAATGCAGCCTTGGAATAGAAGGTGAACCAGTTGAGGTCCACCCAGTCGAGCTTGGTGGAGAGCATGAACGTAAAGGCGTTGAATCCCACCTTGCGTCCCGCTTCCACGGTGCTTTCGGCCGTGCCGTGCATATAGCTCAGGATGGCTCCGATGTACACGAAATCCATCACCGAATGGGAATATTCGAGATTGAAGGTGCCTGCGGAACGGAAGTTACGGGTATCCTGCCCCACCACGAGCAGGTTCTTGAACAGGGTGCGTGCCGCGGACATCTCCAGGATGGAGTTGACGCCGTAGCTGAAGCCCACCTGGTTCAGGAAAAACGCGCCCTGGCGGTAAGGACCGCCGTTGCGTCCCCTGTTGCCGTAGGTTACGTTGACGCTGCCGTCGTAGCCGGGACGGGGATAAGGATAGCCCCCGCCGTAACCGGGCTGGGCGACGGAAATCTGGCTGAACGCCAGGAGGGCGGCGATCACCGCCAGGACAAGTCTCTTCATAGTCTGTTTCCTTTATTATGAGTTTTCTCCCGCTTCCTTGAGGCGCTCTGCGTTCTCGGCTATCTGCAACTGGTCGATGCAGTCCTGGATGCTTCCGTCCATGAAGGCGGGCAGGTTGTACATGCTCCAGTTGATGCGGTGGTCGGTCACGCGGCCCTGGGGATAGTTGTAGGTGCGGATCTTGGCAGAACGGTCGCCGGTGCTGACCATGGTCTTGCGCTTGGCGGCGATGCCGTCGAGGTACTTCTGGTGCTCGAGGTTGTAGAGCCTGGTACGGAGTTCCTCGAACGCACGGTCCTTGTTCTTGAGCTGCGAGCGCTCCTCCTGGCACTGCACCACGAGTCCGGAAGGGATGTGGGTGAGGCGGACGGCGGAGTAGGTGGTGTTGACGCCCTGGCCGCCGGGACCGGATGCGCAGAAGAGGTCCAGCCTGATGTCATCCCAGCTGAGGTCCACGTCGAATTCGCCGGCCTCGGGGAAGACCGCCACGGATGCGGCGGAAGTCTGGATGCGCCCCTGCGTCTCGGTCTGCGGCACGCGCTGCACGCGGTGCACGCCGGACTCGTATTTCATCACTCCGTACACGCCCTCGCCGCTGAGCTTGAACACGATCTGCTTGAAGCCGCCGGAAGTGCCCGGGGCCTGGTCGGTCACCTCGAGTTTCCACCCGCGGCTCTCGGCGAAATGCTGGTACATGCGGAAGAGGTCGCCGGCGAAAATGGCCGCCTCGTCGCCGCCGGTGCCGCCGCGGATCTCGACGATGGCATTCTTGGAATCGTCGGGGTCTGCGGGGATGAGCAGCAGTTTCAGGTTCTGCTCCATCCCGGGGATCTTCGGCTCGAGTTCGGCAATCTCCTCGCGGGCCATCTCGCGGAGCTCGTCATCCTTCTCGTTCACGAGGATGTCCTTGGCGGATGCCACGTCGTCGAGCAGCTTCTTGTACTCGAGACCCGCCTTGATGATGGGTTCGAGTTCCTTGTAGTCCTTGTTGAGCTGGACGAACTTCTTCATGTCGGACATCACGTCCGGGCTGGCGAGCTGCTGCTCCAGCGATGCGAACTTGTCCTGCAGGGACAATACCTTGTCCAAAAGTTTATTCTCTGCCATAATGTCAAATTATCTGTCAATGCCGCGGCGGCGGACCGTTCCCGTCACCGCATGCAAACCCCGGAGGCCTATACCTCGAAGTTGTGGTAATGAGGGCCGAAACGCTCGAATGCAGCGCGGTCCAGGGCCTCCCGGTCATCCGGATGCGCTATGCTGATGAGGAGTTTCGCGCGCTCCTGGCAGCTGCGGCCGTAAAGGTCCACGGCGCCGTATTCGGTCACCACCCAGTGCGCGTCGGAACGGGGAGTAACAACTCCCGCGCCAGGATTCAGCTGCGCCGTGATCTTGGAATGTCCCTTGGCGCTCCTGGAGGCGAAAGCGGTGATGCTCTTGCCGCCCTCCGACATGTTCGCGCCCCTCACGAACTCGAGCTGTCCGCCGGTGCCGCTGAACAGGCGCATGCCTATGGAATCCGCGCAGATCTGACCCGTAAGGTCCACCTCCACTGCGGAGTTGATGGCCTTCATATGCGGATTCTGCGCTATCACGAAGGGGTTGTTGGTATATTCTATGTCCCTCATCAGGACGTCCGGATTGTGGTCGATGAACGAATAGACCTCCTGGCTTCCCAGAAGGAACGACGACACCACCTTGCCGGTGTCGATCTTCTTGTTGGCCCCGTTGATGACCCCCGCCTTTATGAGTTTCAGCAGGCCGTCCGCGAACATCTCCGTGTGGAGGCCGAGGTTCTTGTGGCCGCCGAGTTCGCCGGTGAGCGCGTTCGGAAGGGCACCTATGCCCATCTGCAGGCAGTCACCGTCCTCCACAAGGGCAGCGCAGTTCTTGCCTATGAGCTTCTCCACCGGGGTGGGCTCCACGAAACCGGCGGTAACGAGAGGGGCGTCGTCGTGGACGAGATAGTCGAACTTGTCCAGCGGGATGAGGTTGCCGTAGGCGAAGGGGACGTGGGGATTGATCACGCCGATGACTATGCGGGCATATTCTATTGCAGCGACGGAACAGTCCACCGAGGTGCCGAGGCTGACGTAGCCGTTCTCGTCCGGAAGCGACACGTTCACGAGGGCGGCGCCGAGATCTATCGCACGGCGGCGGTAGAGCAGCGGGGTCTCCCCGAGATGCACCGGGAGATAGTCGGCATAGCCGGCGTTAACGTTCTTGCGGACATTGGGGCCGAGGAAGAAGCCCTGGTCAAAGAAAATACCCTCGTACCTCTCCTCGCTGTAGGGCGCGGGGCCCTCGGTGTGGAAATGGTGGAAGTGCAGGTCGGTCACGTCTCCCGCATCGGCGCGGCGGCACAGGGCCTGGATAAGGCAATGGGGCACGCTGGCCACGCTGCTGAGATGCACGTGCGAGTGCGAGGGGATATGGCTTACCGCTTCATCCGCGGATACGAAGTTGATGGGCTTCATCTAAACAATTATTGTTAATTTTGCAGTCTGCAAATTTAAGAAATTATCCGATGCATACAAAAGAGGAAAAACTGGCTGCCTTCGGCAGACTCCTGGACACGATGGACGCCCTGAGGCAGAGATGCCCCTGGAATGCGGAACAGACCATGGAGAGCATACGCCCGATGACCGAGGAAGAAGTCTATGAACTAAGCGACGAGATCGTGAAGGGCGACCGGAAAGGAATCGCCAAGGAGATAGGCGACCTCATGTACCATATGGTGTTCTATGCCTGCATCGGAGAAGAGGAAGGCAGCTTCGACATCGCCGACTCCATGAACAAGGTCTGCGACAAGATGGTCTTCCGCCACCCGCACGTCTTCCGTCCGGACGGATCGCTGCTCCCGGAAGGGGAAGCCCCCACGGCCAAGGAGATAGCCGACACCTGGGAACTCGTGAAGGCGAAGGAGAAGGACGGCAACAAGACCGTGATGGGCGGCATTCCCGACTCCATGCCGGCCATCCTCAAGGCCCTTTCCATGCAGGAGAAGGCGCGCGGATGCGGCTTCGACTGGGAGAAGCGCGAGGATGTGTGGGACAAGGTGAAGGAAGAACTCGGAGAGGCCATGGAGGCCTGCGGAGAGGACGACAAGGCCCACATGACCGAGGAATTCGGCGACCTGATGTTCGCCGTCATCAATGCTTCCAGGCTTTACGGGATAGACCCGGAGACAGCCCTCGGGGGCACCTGCAGCAAGTTCCGCCGCCGCTTCACCTACCTGGAGGAGAACACGCTCAAGAAAGGCCGCAAGCTCACGGACATGACCCTCGCCGAGATGGACGCCATCTGGGACGAGGGCAAAGCCAAGGGCCTCTAGGCCGGTCTGCCGGATTAAATATTGTCAGGAGCGATGCCCGTCTCGGCAAGGGTCATCGCAGGATGCTTGCGCGCACGCCATACGTAGTAGAGGCACAGGCAGAGCGCGAAGGTGCCGGTGCCTATGTACGGAATCCACTCCATAGGCAGGCGCAGGCAGAATTTGTCTATGCAGAAGTATGTCACCGCGACGGACGTCATGAAGCAGGCCGGAAGCAGCGCGATCAGATACCAGCCGCCCTTGCGCGCCTTCGTGAGCCA
>CADAFW010000045.1 GCA_902787295.1 uncultured Bacteroidia bacterium | reverse complement strand
GCGATCCTGTCCGTGTGCCATACGGACGACCGGGCTGTCTCGGCGAAGTAACAGTCGCGTATGTCCAGGTCCTCGCCGCACCAGAAGACATATTTGCCTTCGAAGCGGGAGTCCTGCGCGATTATGTCGTGGCATTCCTTTACGGAGGATTCTCCGGGGTGGATGGTTATGTTGTCGAGTTTGAGGCCGTTCCTGCGATAGAGCGGCCTTTCGCCGCCGAATTCCTGGTTTTTGATGATTTCCATACGGGGCGTATTTTTCTGCAAAAAATATGCCCCGGGCCTGCCCGAAAAATGATTATATTTGTATGGATTGAGAAACGCCGGAATGAAAGCAAATACCCTCCTAGCAACCCTTACCCTCGCCCTGTTCTGCGCGGGTACCGCCGCCCAGGATCCCCTCAGGGACGGCTTCCTGAATCCTCCGCGTGAGTCGCGGCCAAGGGTGTGGTGGCACTGGATGAACGGCAACGTCAGCAAGGACGGCATACGCAAGGACCTGGAGTGGATGGACCGCGCCGGGATAGTAGGGTTCCATAATTTCGACGCCGGGCTGGACGTCCCGCAGGTGGTGGAAAGGCGCCTGGCGTATATGACCCCGGAATGGAAAGACGCCTTCAGTTATATGCTGGACATTGCGGATTCGCTGGGGATGGAGGTCTCGCTGCCGAGTTCCCCCGGCTGGAGCTGCACCGGAGGCCCGTGGGTGCGCAAGGAGGACGCGATGAAGAAGCTTGTATGGCGCACGATGGAGATAAGCGGCGGCGGACCGGTGGAATGCGACCTGCCTGCGCCCATCGAGGTCTGCGGCTTCTATCAGGACATTCCCCAATACCCCTCCGACCCCCACCGTTACGATTTCTACAGGGACGTGGCGGTGCTTGCGGTGCGCCTGCCCGATGCCGACCGGAGCATGCCCGGACTCGGGGTGACGGCGTCCGCCAGCGACGGTTCCGACGTGTCCGCGCTCTACGACGGCAGCCTTGCGCAGGCCTGCACGGTGCGCCCGGGACCTGACGGCATCGCCTGGGTGATGTATGCATTCCCTGAGGAAATCCCCGCCCGTTCGTTCTTCACCTGTGTCTCCGGCAAGGAGAGGAATCACTTCGGAAGGGCCCTGGAATGCAGCGACGACGGCATTTGCTGGCGCACGCTGCTCCCGGACCTGCCCCGGACCAACACCCCCGTGAAGACCTTTGACATAGACGCGCCCGCGCGCTTTTTCCGCCTTCGGAGCACCGCCGCCGGGCAGGACCTGGATTTCACGGAATTCACGGTATCGCCGGTCGTGCGGGTCAATATGGAAGCCGAGAAAGCGGGCTTCTACGCTTCCGCGGTGATAGGCAATGACTGGCGGACTCCTCCGGCCGCTGATGCCGTGCGCGAGGAGGACGTCATCGACATAAGCGCCTGCTGCCCGGACGGAAAACTCCGCTGGGACGCCCCCGAAGGCCGCTGGCGCATATTCCGTTTCGGCTGGAACCTCACCGGCAAGCGGAACGGTCCCGCCTCACCCGAGGCTACCGGCCTGGAGGTGGACAAATATGACGCAGATGCGGTCGCACGGTACTATTCCGACTATCTCGCCCTGTACGACGATGCCAGCGGCGGCCGGCTGGGGAGCGTCATAAAATACATAATGCTGGACAGTTACGAGGCCAAGTGCCAGACCTGGACCGCCGCCATGCCGGAAGAATTCCGCTCGCGCAGGGGTTATGACCTGATACGCTGGCTGCCCGCCATCGCCGGCACCGTGATCGGGTCGTCGGAGAAGACGGAACGCTTTCTCTCCGACTGGCGGCAGACCTTGGGTGAGCTGCTGGCCGAGAAGCATTACGACAGCATAGACAGCCTGCTCGCCGCCCGCGGCCTCGGGAGGCATACCGAATCGCACGGCTACAAGCGCACCTTCGTCTCGGACGGGATGGACCTCAAGCGGCACGCCGACATCCCCATGTCCGAATTCTGGGTGCGGAGCGACTTCCACTCCTCGGATTTCATCAGCGAGGCCGACATACGCGAATCCTCCTCCGTCTGCCATCTTTACGGCCAGACGGTATGCGCCGCGGAGTCCTTCACCGCGGACGGCCCGAAGATATACAGCCCGGCCAAGCGCGCCTGGTCCCATCATCCCGGCAGCCTCAAGCCCGTCGCGGACGCTGCGATGGCCTCTGGCGTCAACCGCTTCATCATCCATACCTCCGTCCACCAGCCCGTGGACTCCCTCAGGCCCGGCCTCGGACTCGGGAAATTCGGGCAATGGTTCACCCGGCAGGAGACCTGGGCTGACGAGGCGAGGGTCTGGACCGACTATCTGGCCCGCAGCAGCTGGATGCTCAGCCGTGGCCGGTACGTGGCGGACATAGCCTACTTCTTCGGGGAAGACACCAACGTCACCGGCCGCTTCATGGATTGCCGGCCGGAAGTGCCGTCGGGCTATTCCTACGATTTCGTGAACCGCACCGCGCTCTTCGAGGCGCTGAGGCCTGGGGATGGCGTGCTCACCACCGCCACCGGGATGTCCTACCGCGTCCTCGTGATAGACAGGGAGGCCGCCTACATTAGTACGGACGTCCTGCGCAGGATCAGGGAAATCGCCGATGCAGGCGTGCTGGTGGCCGGAAACGAGCCGGCCGGCTGGTGCAACCTGAGCGGCACCCGGGAGGAATTCGACGCCCTCGTCCGCGACATCTGGCATTCCGGAAGGGACAACGTGGTCTCGCTGGACGGAATGTCCGGGGCGATGCTTTCCCGCGGGATAATGCCGGATTTGCAGACGTGGCTTGGGAAGCACGACATACGCTTCGTCCACCGTACCCTCCGCGCTGAAGACGGATTCGGCGACGGGGAGATCTACTGGGTGGCCAACCTTGAACCGTACGGCATCGCATTCTCCGCCGATTTCCGTACCGTCGGCTACAAACCGCAGATATGGCATCCGGACACCGGAATAATCGAGGATGTCCCTTATTGCGAAAAAGCCGACGGTTGCACTTCGGTGTTCCTGGATATGGCGCCGGACGATGCCGTATTCATAGTTTTCCGCGAGAGCAGCGATCCTTCACGCACAGGTACCTGGGTTAATGGCGCAACGCCTCTGAGGATGTACTCCTGCTGCCGCAGTCTCCGGGGCCCGTGGACCGTGCGCTTCCAGGAAGGCCGCGGCGCTCCCGCGGAGGCTCGTTTCCGGAGCCTTTCACCGCTCTCGGAATCGGACGATCCGGGCATAAGGTTTTTTTCCGGCACGGCGACCTATACTCTGGAATTCCGCTACTCGGGTCCCCTGAAAGAAGGAATGATGCTCGACCTCGGCAGGGTTGGGGACATGGCGAGGGTCTTCCTGAACGGGACGGACCTCGGACTGGCCTGGAAGGAGCCTTACCGCCTGGATGTGGGAAAAGCCCTGTGCAATGGACGTAACGTATTGGAAATAAGGGTGACCAATACCTGGGTGAACCGCACCATAGGCGACGAGCAGCCCGGCGTGGTGAAGCGGGTGACCTATGTTCCGTACAAGGAATACGACGCCGGCGACCCTCTGCTTCCGTCCGGCCTGATGGGACCTGTGCGGCTTTTCGCGCCGCAGGATTAGAGTTTGAATCCTTCCGAAGTCCAGGTGCTGTCCGAACAGATCAGGCAGGCCTCGATCCCTTCGTGCGCTTCCACGTAGGCGCGCGCCTCTTCCGGCCCTATGACCATGAAATAGGTCGCCAGTGCGTCCGCTTCCGTAGCGTCCGGCGCTATGACCGTCGCGCTCAGGAGCCCGTGCTCCACGGGATAACCGCTGCGGGGGTCGATGGTGTGCGCGTATTTCTTCCCGTCGCGCACGTAGAACTTGCGGTAGTTGCCGGAGGTGACGACCCCGTGCGGGCCGCCGTCCGAATGCCAGATGCCGCTGAGCTTGGCGCCGGGGCTGTCGTTCCCGTCCTCGGGGGTGTCTATGCCTATGTTCCAGCCCGTACCCTTGGGATTCAGGCCGTCGCAATAGATCTCACCTATGTCCACGAGCATGTCATGGATTCCGACGGAGTAGAGGTAGGCGGCTATCAGGTCGCAGCTGTACCCTTGGGCTATTGCATTGAAATTCAACTTCTTCCCGGCCTTGCATTCGGCCATCGCGGCAGCCAGCCTCTCTTCCGAAGGCAGGCTGTCCGAGGTGAATCCGAAGCCCCACGCGTCGAACAGCGGCGCCGCGGCCACGTCGAACGCCCCTCCGGTCTTTTCCCGGTAGTCTTCCGAGATGCGGAGAATGTCTTCGAACATCGGGCTGGGCGTGAGTTCCTCGCCACGGTTGCGGCGGCTGAGCTGGGAGCCCTTGTTGTAGCCGGAGAGGGTGGTGTCCACCGCCGTCAGTATGGAATCTATGGCGGCCGCGATCGCGCTGACGCTCCGTGTGGCGCCGGCGAGGTTGACGGTCACCGTGTAGGTTCCGCCCTGGGCATAGCCCGTGAAGGAATGGTACCGCGTGCGCCCGCAGCCGCAGAGCAGGGCCGCAAGTGCAAGAATGTAAAATATTTTTTCGCTGCGCATCCGTTCGGCAAAGTATTTGTACAAAGTTAGCGGAATTTTCGAGCAAATTGACCATATTTGTAAGTTGAAACAGAAACTATATAGATGAAGTTCCACCGTATAATCGCATTGCTTCTTGTCATCGCCCCGGTCCTCTCCGTTTCCTGCAAAAAGGACGAAGAGGAGGAAGTGGGTGAATACCTGAGCGGATCGATCGACCTGGTATTCCCTTCCTACGTGACGTCCGGATACACGAAGCAGTTCCGCATAGACACGATGTCCACGCTCTACCGTGGCGACAAGCTGCATAAGGTCGGTTATTATTTCACGAACCCCACCACGGGCAAGAGCGATACCGTAGTCTTCGACGGGGGCGTCGCCAACCCCGATTTTCCCGACGGAGTCTATACCTTCACCGCCCCTGACAAACTCGACCGCTACAGCATTTCGGTCACGGGTTATTCCAAGGACTATTACGTGAAGTCCGCTTCCGTATCGTTCGTGGTCGTGGACCCGCGCCTGGACGGAAAGGGCTCCATCACCGGCTTCGAGCTGGAGGACGACAGCCCGCTCTTCGTGGACCCGCGCGACTCCAGGAGGTATTACACCACGACCGTGGAAGGCAAGGAATGGTTCCGCCAGAACCTGGGCTGGGAAGGCGCCGGAAAGGCCTATAAGGATGCCGACGCAATGTCGTACATCTTCGGCCGCTACTACACCTGGAACGAGGCCCGTACCGCCTGCCCTCCGGGCTGGAGGCTGCCTTCCGACGAGGAATGGATGGATCTGGCTGCCGCCCACGGAGGAGCTGCCGCTCCTGATTCCTACGACATCGCCGGTGCCGCCGCCTCACTTATGGAGGACCTCAAGTTCAACGGCGAGACGATGTGGGAATACTGGCCGGACGTGAAGATCGACAATGCGGCGAAGTTCTCCGCGATGCCCGTGGGCTACGCGACCGTGCTGGACGGAGTCTACGACTTCTTCAATTACGGCGACTACACCGTGTTCTGGACCTCCACCGAGAACGAAGACGGGGACAGCGGGATATACCGCTATATCTATGTGGACAAGAACATCGTCTTCCGCGGTGCCGGCGACAAGGACAGTTTCGCGGCTTCCGTACGCTGCGTGAGGTAGTTACATAGACGATACCACTTCGAGACACCATACGAGGGCCTGGGCGAGGAAGTCGCTCAGGCCCTTGAGCATCTCCGGGCACGCTCCGGCGGCATCCAGCGCCGTCATGGGCAGGGAAACCACGATGAGCAGTTCGGTGAGCGGAAGGGCGACCAGGTTCGTGAGCAGGAAGTGCCGGGGCAGCGAGCCGAAGCTGATCCACGCCAGGGGAGCGGTGGTGAGCTGGCAGGAGACCGACAGCGCGGCCGAGTCCCAGATGCGTTTCACCGGCCCTCTGCGACGGCCGTCCCCTGGGTAGAACGAGCGCAGCGCGGGGGCTATGCCGACGATTCCCAGCATTGCCAGATACGAGAGCTGGAAAGACAGTGTCTCAATGGAGCGCGGGGAGGCGGCGAGCTGGATGGTGATGGCGGTGCAGAAGGTCCCGGCGAGGCTGTGGCGCCTCCCGGGCAGGAGGGTCCCGCATTCGTGCAGGACTATGAACAGCAGCGCTCTTGTGACGGAAGCGCCGAAGCCGGTCATCGCCGAGTAGGCAGTGCATAGGCCGACGGCCAGCAGGCTGCGTGTCAGCCTGGCCGGGCGCGAGTTCCCGATGATGAAGAGCAAGCGCCTTATTATCAGGTAGATGACTCCCAGGTGCAGCCCGGACAGTGCCAGCAGGTGCGAGGCCCCGCTGCGCCGGAATGCCTCCAGGGTCCCGCTGTCCAGCCAGTCCCGCTTTCCTGCCAGCAGGGCCTTCAGCAGTGCGGTGCTGCCCTCGTGCTTCAGTCCGCAAGCGTCTATGGCGTCCGTGAACTTTCCGAGTGCGGCTTCGGTCCAGGCCGGAGCCGATGGAAGGGGAGTGCAGGCCCTCGCGCAGCAGTAGCAGAAGAATCCTGCCAGGACCAGCGCCGCCATGGTCGCCGGCAGCCTCCCGCCGCGGCCGCGCATCAGCAGCCACAGCAGGCCCAGGGCGATGCAGCCGAGTGCCGCCGCCCAGCGGAAGAAGGTCTCTCCCCACGGCAATGATGCCGCTATTGCCACTCCTGAAACAAAATGGATGGAAACCGTCCCGATACCTTGACGTCCCGATTCCATTCCGGTAAGATTCTTTTCGCAAAATACTAAATAAAGTGTAATTTTGCAGACTCGAAAGATAATTCAATCCAAAGAAATGATAATACTCGTAATCAATTGCGGCAGCTCTTCCATCAAGTACCAGCTTCTTGACATGAAGAGCGATGATGTCTATTCCCTTCTTGCCAAGGGTATCCTCGAGAGGATCGGGATGCCGATGAGCAAGCTCACCCACAAGCCTACGGGCAAGGATCCGCTCGTCCTCGAGATGCCTGTCTCCGACCACAAGGTCGGCATGAAGCTCGTCCTGGACACCCTCATCGATCCAGTGCACGGCGTGATCGGCAGCTTCGCCGACATCGACGCGGTCGGCCACCGCATCGTGCAGGGTGCCGAATATTTCAGCGGCAGCGTCATCGTGGACGACGACGTCATAGACAAGATCAGGATCTGCTGCGACTATGCTCCGCTCCATAATCCCGCACACCTCCTCGGCATCGAGGCCGTGAGCAACGTGCTCCCGGAGATCACCCAGGTGGTCACCTTCGACACCGCCTTCCACCAGACCATGGAGCCCGCGGCATATATGTACGCCCTTCCTTATGAGTATTACAGCAAGTACCGCGTACGCCGCTACGGCGCTCACGGCACCAGCCACCTCTACGTGTCCCACGAGGGCGCCGCATTCGCCGGCATAGACATAAACAACTCCAAGATCATCACCTGCCACATCGGCAACGGATCGTCCGTGACCGCGATAAAAAACGGAAAGAGCGTGGATACCTCCATGGGATTCACCCCTCTCGAGGGAATGATAATGGGCACCCGCTGCGGCACGATGGACCCCAACGTCGTCACCTATCTCATGAAGAAGGAGGGCCTCACTCCCGACCAGATGACGGACATCATGAACAAGAAGTCCGGATTCCTCGGAATGTCCGAGGGCGTGACCTCCGACTGCCGTGACCTCGTGGACCGCAGGGAAGCGGGCGACAAGCGCGCCAAGCTCATACTGGACAAGCTCGTGCTCGACATCACCAAGCTCGTGGGCGGCTACATCGCGGAGATGAACGGAGTGGACCTCATCGTCTTCACCGCCGGCATCGCCGAGAACAATCCCTGGATCAGGCGCGACGTCTGCGCCAACTTCGGCTACATGGGCATCGAGATCGACGAGGAGGTCAATGCCAAGGCCCGCAGGGACAACGCCATCATCTCCACTCCCGCCAGCAAGGTCAAGGTCGCTATGATCCCCACGGACGAGGAACTTGTCATCGCCCGTGACACCATGCACCTTGCGGAAGGAAGGAAATAACTATCCGATCAAACCTGAAGAGCGGCCGAATTCGATTATGAACTCGGCCGTTTTTTCTGTGCCGAGCTTGGATGAATCGATGCAGAGGTCGTAGTTGGAGGCTACGCCCCAGTTGTCGCCGAAGGTGAAGAAGTCGTAGAAGTCCTTGCGGCCCTTGTCCTTCTTGCGGATGAGCGTTTCGGCTTCTTCGAGGGAGATGGACATGCGCTCGGAAACCCTCTTCATGCGCTCCTCGAGCGGGGCGGTGATGAACACGTCCAGGCACTCCCTGTCCCTCAGCACGTAATCCGAGGCCCTGCCGACGAAAATGGCGTCGCCCTCGTCGGCGATCTTGCGGATCACGTCGCTCTGGACCTTGAAGAGCTCATCTTCGTTGATGGCGGTACCGGTATAGCCGCCGAAGCGGTTGCCGTTGAAGATGCCGCCCATGCGCAGCAGGCTCTTCTTCTCGTCGTTCTGCTCGAAGAGGGAGGCGCTGAAGCCGCTCTGCTCCGCCGCCTTGGTGATGAGTTCGTTGTCGTAAACGGGTATGCCGAGAATCTTTCCCAGCGCCGTGGCGACACTCTTGCCGCCGCTGCCGAACTGCCTTCCGACGTTGATTATCACGTGCTTGTCCATATCCTGTCGCTTTATTTCCTGTTAAACCGATGCCGCCGCCCCGCCCAGCACTGCAGGGTCGTCGCCGTCGGCGAGCCTGTCGAACCTGCGGAACAGCCTGATGATGCAGAATGCCGACGCTATGATGGAGAAGACGTCGGAAATCGGGAAACTGATCCATACGCCCGTCTCCTGCAGCCAGATGGGCAGGGTATAGATGAGCGGGATCAGGAAGATGAGCTGGCGGGAGAGCGAAAGGAAGATGGACGTCCCCACCATTCCGAGGCACTGGAAGAAGTTGCCGGTCACCATTCCGAATCCTACCATGAACACGGCGGAATTCATTATCCGCAAGCCCTTTACGGCCATCGCTTTCAGTTCCGGGTCCGTGGTGAAGAGGCCTACGGCCGCTCCGGGGAAGAACTCCGACACCACCCAGCATATCGTGGTGCAGATCACGCCCCACATCACCGTGAGCTTGTAGACTTTCCTGACCCTGGAGTAGAGCCTTGCCCCGTAGTTGTATCCCGCGATGGGCTGCATTCCCTGGTTGAATCCCATGACCACCATCAGGAACAGCATCGTGACCCTGTTGACTATGCCGTAGGCTCCGATCGCCAGGTCCCCGCCGTATTTGCGGAGCTGCTGGTTGATGAAGAGCGCCACCATGCAGGCCGCGGCGTTCATCAGGAACGGGCCGAGACCGATGGCCATGGCCTGCCTGGCAATCCTCCAGTCGAGCTGGAACAGCGGCTTGCCGAAATGCAGGAACCTCTTCCTGTCCGAGAGGAAGCGCATCGTGTAGGTGAGGGCCAGGAGCTGGCAGATCACGGTGGCGAGCGCCGCCCCCTGTATGCCCATGTCCAGCACGAAGATGAAGATGGGGTCGAGTATGGCGTTGGAGATGACTGTGAACAGGGTCAGTCCCATCGCCGTCCTGGGGTTGCCGGACGCCCTGATGATTCCGTTGAAACCGAAATACAGGTGCGTGAAGACGTTGCCCAGCAGGATGATGATCATGTAGTCCCTCGCGAAGGGGAGGGTGTTGTCGCTGGCTCCGAAGAAGTAGAGTATGGGATCCAGGAAGCCGAGGGCGAGGGCTCCGAAGATGACGCCTATGGTGAAATTGAGCGTCAGGACGGTGGAAAGGACTTTCTGCGCCTTTTCGTAGTTCTTCTGCCCGAGGAGCACGGAGATGAGGGTCATCGCTCCCACGCCCACGAGGGTGCCGAGGGCGGCGGACAGGTTCATCAGCGGGAAGGTGACCGCCAGGCCGGAGATCGCGTACGAGCCCACGTCCCTGATGTGGCCGATGTAGATGCTGTCCACCACATTGTACAAAGAAGACGCAGTCATGGCGATGATGCCGGGGACTGCGTACATCTTCAGAAGTTTTCCTATGCTCAGCGTGCCGAGTTCGGTCGGAGCCGTTCCGCCTGATGACATCCTGCTATTCGTTGTCTGTCAGTTCCAGGATGAAGGCGAGAGGGGAGTATCCGGGGATGGTCTTTCCGTGGCCGTTGTAGCCATAGCCGTAGCCGGAGTGGAAGATCACGATGCCTTTCTCGTGCGGCTTCATGTGCGAAATGGCGTAGAGGAAGCCGTCTATGGCGCCGGATTCGCTGTCGCCCATCGTCATCTCTTTATAATTCTCTTTCCATTTCACGTATGTAGGCTTGTAGGAACTGCCCGCGCTGTAGATGCCGGCATCCTTGGCCGTCTTCTCGTCGGTGGTGTCGAAAATGGTCCCGTCCAGACGCATTCCGGTGTAGTTCAGATGCACTTCCGCACCGTCGGCGAAGGTGGTGTCCGGCTTGTCGGACGGCTTCAGGCAGACGTAGTACAGGCCGTATTTGTTGCGTTCGCTGTCCACGGTGTCGGCAGGGTCCACTTCCGGGTAGTTCGCCTTCATGTAGCGGACGATCGAATCCAGTTCATACTTTTCTATGTC
>CADAFW010000044.1 GCA_902787295.1 uncultured Bacteroidia bacterium | reverse complement strand
GTCAATCCCATGGGCAGCGACAGGAACTGGAACGAGGAATGGCTTACCAAGAGCGTCCGCCGTTTCCCCGAACTGGGCAAGACCTACGACCGCAACAACCTGATGATCAACCAGCAGAACCTCCTCTTCGGTTCCTGCCCCACCGACCTGGAGCAGTTCATCTTCGGTTCGCAGGTCGTGCAGGCCGAGGCCATGAAGTATTTCGTGGAGTTCTGGAGGGGCCAGAAGTTCGCCCCGAAGACCGGAATCATCTGGTGGAACGTCAAGGACGGCTGGCCTGACATCTCCGACGCCGTAGTGGACTATTATTTCAATAAGAAGCTTGCCTACTACTTCATCAAGAACGTCCAGTCCGACGTCTGCTGCCTGATGATGGATGCCAAGGACGGCTCCCATCCGCTGGTAGCCGTAAATGACACCCGCTTCCCCGTGGACGGCAGCGTCAAGGTCACCGACGTGGCCAGCGGCAGGACCGTATACAATGGCAAGTTCCACGTCGCGAAGAACTCCAAGGCGGATGTGGCCGGCATCCCTGAGAAAGCCGGCGGCCAGGGCGTTTACCTCATCACCTACACCGTCGGGGGCAGGGAATACAAGAATCACTACCTCTACGGGACCGCTCCTTTCAAGCTCGGCGAATACCGCGAGTGGATGGAGAAAACCGGAATCTATGACCTCTCAGTGCAGTAGAATATGAAACAGAATCTTCTCGGAATAGACGTGGGCGGCACCAAGTGCGCCGTCATCTACGGTGTGGACACCGACGGCAGCCTGGAAATCGTCGACAAGGTCAAATTCGCGACCACCAAGGTGGACGAGACCATAGCACGCATACTCTCGGAACTCAAGGCGATGGCCTCCAGGCACGGTCTGGACGGCTCCAATACCAAGGGCGTGGGCATCTCCTGCGGAGGCCCGCTGGACAGCCGCAGCGGCGTGGTGATGTCTCCGCCCAACCTTCCCGGATGGGACAACATCCCCATAGTCAAGATGGTGGAGGAGGCTGTCGGCATCAAGGCCGGCCTGCAGAACGACGCCAACGCCTGCGCGCTCGCAGAATGGAAGTACGGCGCCGGCCGCGGCAGCCGGAACATGGTATTCCTCACCTTCGGCACCGGAATGGGCGCCGGCCTCGTCCTGGACGGAAAACTCTATGCCGGGACCAACGACAACGCCGGTGAGGTGGGACACATCCGCCTCAGCGATTTCGGCCCCGTGGGCTACGGCAAGGCCGGTTCATTCGAGGGCTTCGCCAGCGGCGGCGGCATAGCCCAGCTCGCTGCATCCGCCGTCAAGGAAAAGCTGATGATGGGGGAGAAGGTGGCCTGGTGCCCGGACGGGGACCTCGGCGCCATCACCGCCAAGACCGTCGCCGAGGCTGCCGCGGCCGGGGATGAGCTCGCCATAGGCGTATATAAGACCTCCGCGACCTATCTCGGCAAGGCGCTGTCCATCCTGATAGACATAGTCAATCCCGAGGTCATAGCCATAGGCAGCATCTTCGTGAGGGCGGAGGAACTCATCCGTCCATTCATGCAAGCCGTCATAGACAGGGAAGCCCTTCCTGCCGCCGCTGCGGTCTGCAAGGTCAAGCCCGCGGAACTCGGAGAACAGATAGGGGACTTCGCGTCCCTCAGCATAGCAGCATCGTTGTAGTATGGAAGAACTGATTATCCACGACCTTGCCGAGGCGCAGGACGAACTCGTGCGCTTCCTCTCGGATCCCGGTACCGTCGGCAACATGAAGGCCGCCGCTGAAATATGCATCGCGGCTCTCTCCGCCGGGCACAAGATCATCAGCTGCGGCAACGGAGGCTCACTCTGCGACGCCACCCACTTCGCCGAAGAACTGACCGGCCGCTACCGCGGCAATCGCAGGCCCCTCCCGGCAATCGCCATCAACGACCCCGCCTACATCACCTGCACTGCCAACGATTTCTCGTACGACGAGGTCTTCGCCCGCTATGTGGAAGGCGTGGGCTCCGAAGGCGACGTACTGCTGGGAATCAGCACCAGCGGCACTTCCCGCAATGTCCTGCTCGCCGCCAGGGCTGCGAAGGAGAAGGGAATGAAACTCATCGCCCTGACCGGCCCCGCCGGCAATCCCCTTGCAGAAATGGCGGATGCGGCCGTGTGCGCCCCTGAGGCTCCGCACTCCGACCGCATCCAGGAGATCCATATAAAGGTCATCCACACCCTCATCCACGCCATAGAGGCCGGAATGGGGTTCGCGGAATCCTAAATAGTCAGGTCATATTCACCTGCTTCCAGAAGTCTCGTTTTCCTCTTGGAGGACGGGACTTCCGCTTTTGTGCCTTCGGGAACCACGAGATGCATCCTTATCCTGCGTCCCTTCTTCTCGAGTTTCAGCGATATCTTGCCGGAGGCCGTGTCCAGGCTGGTCTCCAGCTTCTTCAGCGTACCCATCTGCGGCTTCACGCTGAATGTCCTGTAGCCCGGTGAGGTCGGCTTGATGCCGGCTATCTCCTCGTTCAGGATGATGATGCCGCTGCCGCTCCAGGCGTGGTTGCAGGAACCGTCGAAGTTCCAGTGCTCCCAGAGCGTGGTCACGCCGTCGCGCATGATGGTAGGGTAGAAGCGGTGCATCCTCTCGATGGCGAGTTCGGGGTGTCCCATTTCGCAGAGGGCTTCCAGCACGTATTTGAACATATAGGTGGTGGCGTGCGCCTGCTCGCCGAACACCTTCAGGATGGTCGGATACTTGTCCGCGCCGGCGATGCCCGAGACCACCGCGAGGGCCTGCGCCCTGTCGTCTGTAGGCCCCTGGTTCTCAGCGCTGCGGTAGCCGTCCTCCGTCCAGTAGAGGCGGTTGTAGCTCTCCGCGAGACGGGCCATCATCGCCTCGTCTTCCGCCGCGTCGGCTTCCTTGCCGAGCATCCTCGCGAATTCGGCTTCGGCCTTGAGGGCAAGGTAGTACCACGGCGGGAGCTGGGCGTATTTGTCCTGGTTCTCGCCGGCGTCCGGCCAGTCCCAGTCGCCTCCGCGGTAGATCGGGAGTCCGTCCGCATCCAGCTTCCAAACTTCGTGGAGATAGCGGTGGACGGGTCCGTAGATCTCGGGCAGCAGTGAGAAATCGCCGCTGTACCAGCTCAGGGTGCGGAATCCGTACCAGCCTATGGACGCGAGTGTCTGCATCGGCAGCTCCTTCGACCAGTTCCCGGCTGGGATGGGGGCGAAGAGCACGCCGTCGGCCCTCTGCCAGTTCACGAGTTCCCTTGCGCCCTTGAACGCCAGCGCGTCGGCCTTGCGGTCGAGGGCGTGGAAGGCCATTCCGAGTTCGTTGACCTCGTCGCCCCACCACTGCGCGCGTTCGCGGTCGGGGCAGTCGTAATAGGTGTCCCTCATGCACACGAGCAGGGTCCTTGCGGCCTTCTGCCAGTAGTCGTCGAGGAGCGGGTCGTCGCAGCTGAAGGAGCCGCTGATCTCCGCGTCATAGCTGCTTTCCACGTATCCGGTCTTGAGGACCTTGACGCCTTCGGGGATGATGTAGTACATCCAGTCGCCGTTCATCCAGGGGAGGCTGAGGTATTCCTGCACGCCGCTGCGGGTCACGTATTCGCCGCTGACGCATTTCACCCCGTCCACGTTCTCGTGGTCGGTCTCGTACCTGATCACCTTGCCCGAGGGAGCTTCCACCTTGAAATAAGGGTGATAGTGCCCGTTGTGCGGCATCCTGAATTTCAGGGTGTCGCCGCTGCGCACCGGCTCGCCGTATTCCTTGAGCCCGCTTACCTTCCACATGGGGATAGGCCTTTCCACGAGTGCCCCGAGCGGCGCTTTCCCGGGTGCGAACGGATGCACCAGCGCCTTGCCCTTGATGGCCCTTCTGATGTCAGTATTCCAGCCGGGCATGTCCTTGCGGGCGTCGAAGCGTATGCTGCTCTCCGGCAGTCGGTAGTTCGTCTGTTCTTCCTTGGATTCGTAGGCCAGATGGGCCGTTCCCTGCCAGCTCCTGTCGGAATAGATCTCCAGTTCGGGGGATTGTGCGTCGAAGAGGAAAGCCGCCGAACCGCTGTTCTGGTGGCTGAATCCGACCTGGCCGAAGTGCCAGAGGAGCACGGCTATCAGGTTGTCGCCCTCCTTCAGGAATGGAGCGATGTCCACCTTGTCGTAGTAGCCGTCGCCCGGTGCCGGGCCTCGCTTGAGCCCGCCCTCGAACACGACTGTCTCACCGTTGATCCAGAGCCAGTACTTGCTGTCGGCCGCGATCCTGGCCTCCAATTTGGCAGGGACCTTGTCCACCTTGACCTCTTTGCGGAAGGCTATCCAGGTGTTGGTGGCGCACTTGGTGTATTCCTTGCCTATCCATTTGCCTTTCCATTCAGCATCAGGGGCGGCCTGGCAAAGGGCCGCCCCCAATACGAAGGATAAGACTGCTGCAGTTATCCTGTGCATTGTCCTGTATTATTTTATTCCGCTGCTCTTGTACTTGTAGACCTTGGCCTTGAGCTTAGGTGCGACGGCCTTGAGGCCTCTGAAGTCGCTGTCCTTCACGTCGTGGAGCACGACTGCCGGGCGATAGTCCTTTTCTGCGGCGCTGAGCACCACGTTCTTGAAGACTATGTTCTCTGCGTGACGGATGTAGAATCCCCAGGCGGGGAGTTCCTTGAACTGGCTGAACTCGGGATAGGCCTTCGGCATCTCGGGAACGTTCTCGAGCTCCTTGGTGGTGACGTGGGCGTAATTGACGTCGCCGCCGCCGGGGAACTTGATCTCCACGTTCTCAAGGGTGACGTTCTGGACGTTGTTGCCGGGGAGACCCACGATGCTGCAGGGGCTGGTGTTGCGCGGTTCGTCCTCGAGGGTCGGTCCCTCATAGTCGTAACCGCGGTCCGGCTTGGTGGCGGGAACCTCCGCATAGACGTTCTTGATGGTGACGTTCTTCATATAGCTGCCTTCGCCGTGCCTTGCACCCACGATGAGGAAGATGGGGTTGGCAGTGTTGAGGGATTTGAGCCCGTCCACCACGATGTCCTCGGCCATTCCGCCGTCCACTGCCTCGATGGCGATGGCGGAGCGGAAGGTGTCATAGACGGTGTTGTTGAACAGCTTGATGTCCTTGAACCCGCCCTTGGAGAAGGTTCCGAACTTGATGCCGCTGGCGCTGGAGGTGATGACGTTGTCCCTGACGGTGACGTTCTCGCACCTGACCTTGTTGGAGTGCGACTTGAGGCAGATGCCGTCGTCGGATGCACTCACGAAGCACTTCTGCACTACGGTGTTGGTGCAGTCCACGATATCTATTCCGTCATTGTTCCAGAATGCACGGCTGTCCACGGTGACCCCTTCGATAATGAGCTTGTCGCAGCGGTCGTAGGTGGAGGTCCAGCAGGCCGAGTTGCGCAGGTTTATGCCCTGGATCTTCACGTTGGAGCAGTCGCGAAGATAGACGAGGTGCGGACGGTCGGCGGGACGGCCGAGCTTCAGTTCGTCCTTGATGAAGCCGTTCGCGATCTGCGCGAGGTAGTTGTTGGCGGTCTCGCGTCCCTGGCCCTCGATGACGCCGAGCCCGGTGATTGCGATGTTCTTGGCTCCCACGGCGGTGACGAGCGCAATGAAGTCCCCGCCTTCGGCCTTCCTGTAGTCATAGGGGTTGGTGCTTCCGAGGAGGATGGCGCCTTCGCCGAGGTTGATGGTCACGTTGTCCTTGAGCTGGATGGTGCCGGTGAGATAGCGGCCTACCTTGAACATCAGCGTGCCGCCGCCTTCCTCACTGATGAAGTCGATGGCCTTCTGGATGGCGGTCGTATTCATCGTGGAGCCGTTGGACTTGATTCCGAAGGAACTTGCGTAGTAGTCCTTTGCGGAAAGGGGCATCACTGCGAGGATGCCTGCGAGTGCGAGTATGTATCTGGTTTTCATCGTGGCTTATTTTTGGAGTTTGATGGTCTTCCCCTCGGGGGTGATGCACTTGCCTTCCTTGAAGAACACGGTGTTCTCCACGTTCTCGGCTCCCTTGATCCAGGCGCCTGCCGGATCCCAGAACTTGACCTTCTCCACCTTCGCGTTCACTGCGCCGGTGAGGTCGATGAGGGCGGGGATTTCCGCTGAAGCGAGATAGCCCTTGGCCACCTGTGCGTCGATGCTTGCCTTGAGTGCGTCAGCGCTGCCTTCGATGACGCCGGGGCCGACCACGGCCACGTTCTCGGCGCCTTCAGCTGCGGTGATGAGCGCGCTCTTGCCCTTGTAGGCGTAGATGTTGGGGGAGGCCACGAGCACTGCCGCCTCCGCGAGCCTGATGGTCACGTTGCTCTTGAGCTCGATGTGGCCGGTAATGTAGCGGCCCACATAGAACACGAGGGTGCCGCCGCCCTTCTCGCTGATGAAGTCCACCGCCTTCTGGATGCTGCCGGTGTTGTCGGTGATTCCGTCGCTCTTGGCGCCGAAAACGGTGGCCTTGTATTCCTGCTGCGCGAAAGCCGAGATGCAGGCGAGGCCCAATGCGATTGTCAGTAATATCTTTTTCATTGCTATCTTGTTTCAGTGGTGTTGTTCTTGATGATCTGTTCCTTGCCTTCCGCTCCGTCCTGGCTGACGGTCACGTTCTCCAGGCGGAGGCCGGTGACGTCGTCGCTGACGATGGCCGGGCGGTAGTCCTGGCCGTCCACGCGGAGCTTGACATTATACATTTCCAGCCCGTCCACGTGGCGGAGGTAGAAGCCCCAGGCGGGGAGTTCCTTCCAGTTGGAGAATTCGGGATAGGACCTTTCGAGCTCCGGGATCCTTGCGAGTTCCTCGGGGCTGTGGCCGCGGTAGGCGTAATTCTCGTTGGCCTTGCCCGGATAGACGAGCTCTATGTTCTCGAGCCTCACGTTCTGGATGCGTATGCCCGGGATTCCCTGGATGCCGCTGGCGCACACATTGCGCGGGAGGTCCTCGACGGGGCCTTCATAGTTGTAGCCTGCATCGGGCTTGTCGTAAGGCACCTCGGCATAGACGTTCTTGATGACTATGTCCTTGAGGCAGGGGGTGACCTTCGGATTGCTCCGGCGGCTGCCCGTCCTGATGAAGATGGGGTTGCCTGTGTGTATGCTGCGGAGCCCGTCCACCTCGACGTCCTCCACCGAGCCGCCGTCCACGCTGGCGATGGTGATGGCGGAACGGTAGGTGTCGAAGATGGTCATGTTCTTGAAGCGGAAGTGCTTGAAGACGCCGCAGGTCATCGTTCCGAACTTGATGCCGTTCGCGCTGGAGCGGCCGACGCAGTTCTCCACTAGGATGTTCTCGCTCACGCCGTCGACCGAGTGGCTCTTGAAGCAGTAGGCGTCGTCAGCCGCGTCGATGTAGCAGTTGCGCACCACCACGTCCGAGCAGTCCACCACGTCGAGGCCGTCATTGTTCCAGTATGCGGTGGCGAACACAGTGATGCCGTCGATCAGGAGATTGCGGCACTGGTCGTACTGCTGGTTCCAGCTGGCCGGGTTCTTCAGCGTTATCCCACTGACGGTCACGTTGTTGCATTCGCGGAAATGGATGTTCTCGGGACGGTTGCCCTCCTGCGGGCGGTCGAGCTTGAGCGGGTCGTCGAAGAGGCCGCGGTGCACGTATTCCACCATATGGTTGGCCACTTCGAAGCCCCGGCAGTCGATGGTGCCGCCGCCGGTGATGCCTATGTTGCTCTGCTTCACCGCGAACACGAACGCCGTCCATTTGCAATACGGGTCCTTGACGTAGTCCCAGGGGTTGAGGGAGCCGAGCAGGGTGGCGCCGGCTTCCAGATGCAGGGTGACGTCGTTCTTGAGGTAGATGCTGCCGCAGAGGTACATTCCGGGGGTGAGGACCACCCGGCCGCCTCCGTTTGCGCTCACGTAGTCGATGGCCGCCTGGATGCTGGCGCTGTTGAGCGTCCTTCCGTCAGGCTTTGCCCCGAAATCCGAAGCGTAATAGTCCTTCGCACCGGCACCGGCGGCCAGAAGCAGGCCGAGCGCCGCGCAGAGGATGAGTCTGAGTTTCCTGTCCATATCTTATTCCACTGTTGACTTGTAAGCCACTACCTGCTCCTTACCGTCGGAAGCAGGCTCGTTGTAGGTGATCCCGACGAGCTTGAGGCCTTCCACGTCGTCAGCCACGACCGCGGGACGGTAGTCCGCCGCAGCCGCCTTGAAGCTGACGTTGTTCAGGGTGAAGCCCTTGCAGTGGCGCAGGAACATCGCCCACGCGGGGAGTTCCTTCCACTGGGAGAACTCGGGATACCAGTCTATCATCTCGGGTATGCCGTCCAGGTCCTCGGCGCTTGTTCCGCGGTATGCGTAGAGGGGATTGCCGGCACCCGGCATCACGATCTCTATGTTCTCTAGCGTGACGTCCTCGATCTTGTAGCCGGGGATGCCGCACGCGATGATGGCGGGGGAGATGTTGCGCGGGAGGTCCTCCACCGGTCCTTCATAGTTGTAGCCTGCATCCGGCTTGTCCATGGGGACTTCTGCATAGACGTTCTTGATGACGATATTGCGCATATAAGGCTCCTTCCTGCGGACGTTCTTGCGGTCTTTCTCGCTGAGTCCCAGGGAGTTGATCTTGTTCCAGCGCTCGCCTATGCGGAGGAATATCACGTTGCCCGTGTGGATGCTCCTGAGGCCGTCCACGACTATGTTCTCGATCTCCGCTCCGTCCACCGCGGCGAAGGTCACCGCCGAGCGGTAGGTGTCGAAGATGGTCATGTTGCGGATGACGAAATCCTTGAATCCGCCCTTGGACACGGTGCCGAACTTGATGCCGTTCGCGCTGGACCTGCCGACGCAGTTCTCGAGCAGGATGTTCTTGCACATATGTTCGTGCGAATGGCTCTTGAAGCAGAACACGTCGTCGGCCGCGTCGATGTAGCAGTTGCGTATCACGACGTCCTCGCAGTCGACTATGTCGATGCCGTCGTTGTTCCAGTAGGACTTGCTGTCCACGGTGAGGCCGTCCACATAGACGCCCTTGCACTGGTCGTAGGTCTGGTTCCAGCTGCCCGGGTCCTTGAGCGTGATGCCGGTGATCGTAACGTTCTCGCACTCACGGAAATAGATATTCTCGGGACGGTTCACCTCGTTCGGACGGTCCAGCTTGAGGGGGTCCGTGAACAGACCGCGGTGGATGTATTCCACCATATGGTTAGCGGTGACGAATCCGCGGCCGTCTATGGTGCCCTTGCCGGTGATACCCACGTTCTTCTGCTTGATGCTGAAGATCATGGAGGTCCATCCGACATACGGGTCCTTGACATAGTCCCAGGGGTTGACGCTTCCGAGGAGGGTCGCTCCGGCTTCCAGGTGCAGGGTCACGCCGTCCTTGACGTAGACCGTTCCGGTGACGAAGTTGCCCGGCGTGAAGACGAGCCTTCCTCCTCCGTTGGCGCTGATGTAGTCGATGGCGGCCTGGATGCTCGCGGAATTCAGGGTGATTCCGTCCGCTTTGGCCCCGAAATCTGTGGCGTAGTAATCCGCCGCTTGAACGCCGTGCGCGAGAAGTGCGCAGAGGGCAGTCAGAAGAAGTGTTTTCAGTGGTTTCATACAAAAACAAATATAACCATAATAATTGATTTCTTAATTGGTATATTTGTATGAAATACCAAGCAAAATGAGAATCCGCATTTCCTCCATCGCAGCTGCCATTGCCGCAGCCTTCCTCGCGCTCCAAGCCTCTCCGGCAGGCGCGCGGGAATACACCGATTCCATCCGCGTGATGGGCAGCAACATCCACGTTCAGGGCATTGCATACGACGATGCGACCGGTTGCTTCTTCTGCTCGTTCACCACTGCTTTCTACAAGATAGACAGGGAAGGTCGCATCCTGGCGACGATAGACGGCATCCACGGCCACCTCGGAGCCATGTGCTTCGATCCCGGCACCAGGAAGGTCTATGCCTCCCTCGAATGCAAGGACGACGAGATAGGGCGCGGGGTCTCCAAGGCCCTGGGCGTAAAAGGCTACACCCGTGAGGAAACCCGTTTCTACATCGCCGAGATCGACGTCGATGCGATGACCATGCAGACCCATGAGGTCGCCGAGGTCCGCAAGGACTACCTTTCCGGCGATTACGGATGCGGCGGAATGGACGGTGTCGCTATAGCGCCCGCTTTCGGCAAGGCGCCTCAGGAGAGGGGAGAGGAAGACGGGAAATACCTGTACCTCGCCTACGGTGTCTACGGCGACACGACCCGCACGGACAACAACCACAACATACTCCTCCGCTACAGCCTGGACGACCTGTCAACCCCGGACCGCAAGTATTTCATCCCTACCGGCAACACCACCTACGGCGTGCAGAACCTGATGTACGACAGCTATACCGACCGTCTTTACATGCTTGTCTACCGCGGCCGGAAGCGCCAGTATCCCAACTATGGCATCTTCGCCCTGGATATGGAGCAGGACCCCGTCAGCCTGCCTTCGCTTCCGGGCGTGCCCTACCACAAAGGCGGCTGCCTGTATCTGAACTCTTTCCTCGGATGGTATCCGTCCGTAGGCTCCACCGGCATCTGCTCCCTGGGCGACGGCCGTTACTATGTGGGAATGAGCGGCAAGCAGGACGGCAAGCAGTTCTGCGACTTCAAGATCTATCGCTATGCGGCGCACGGCGACTGCCCGTTCGTCCGCGGCGGCGA
>CADAFW010000043.1 GCA_902787295.1 uncultured Bacteroidia bacterium | reverse complement strand
TTTTACCGGGAAGATGGCTCAGTCATCGAAGTTAAGTATATGAATAGAATCTTCAGAGAGGTTGAGTTATACGAAAATGACACTTTCCAGGCCTTGTATCTTCCTTTTGGAGACGGGGCCTTCAGGATGGAATTCTATCTCCCGAGAATCGGCAAGAACATAAAGGATGCGATTTCTGAACTGCGGACCGGCAGTTATCCGAAAAAAGGCGAAACGGGCCAGTCACCGGTTAAGCTTCCATCTTTCGACTTGGAGTTTTCCAATTATGGTCTTGTCAGTGATTTATATAAGCATTTCCAAGTTTCATTATCCGGAGAGTACCCGCTATGCGGGGAAGATAATGATGGTGATGGGCTTAAGATAGACTGGATTGCCCATGCTGCCAGGATCAAAGTTTACGAAGAAGGTGCGGAAGCCGCTGCCGTGACGGCGAATTATTTTATGGCAGCAACGCTCTCGGATCCCCGTGGTTTTTACGCCACCCGTCCGTTCGTATTCGTCATCCGTGAGGTTGGCTCCGGGATAGCTTTCTTCAGCGGCGTGTATGCCGGAAGAAGCAGTAAGGAATAGTTGTTCTCAAAGTATCAGGACGCGCGTACGCACGCCCTACCATAAACGGCACCCAGGCTTCTCACAAGCATATTTGGAAGCAGCCTTCACGCGAAGGCTGCTTTTTTTATTATTTTTGTAGTCCATGACCGATTTCGCGCTATACCTTATGATGATGGGCATGCTGTCCTCCGGGCAGGAAATGCCCTACTGGGCGGGCCGTATGCGGCGGCGACGGTCATAGGCGCGTCCACGGACTTCGACGAGAGCAAGACCTTCCAGTGGAGGTGCGCCGGGAGTCTGGCCGCGGTGGTCCAGCCTTCAGACGGCTTCGACGGCGGCATCCCCGGAAAAACCGGTGTACGCGTCATTCCGGACGAGGTCTATGCCAGCGGACGCTGGAAGGTACTGCGCCTGGACGTCGGCATGAAGCACAGGGAACGCGAATTCCTTGCCGGGAACGGGCTCCTGGGCTCACTGTCCACATCGTCGGGACATATCGTGGAAAGCGGAAACACCCGCGCCATGCCGGGATACGAAGCCGTGCTGGAGCCGCTCGCCATACCGGTATTCGGGGGCAGGCTCAGCATAGCCGGGGCCTTCGGCGACTACAAGACCCTCGACGACCGCTACGTGAAAGGCGCGCTGGTCCACAGGATGAAGGCATACATCCGTTACGATTTCTCCCCTGTCTTCTACGCGCAGATAGGGCTGGACCATTATGCCCTCTGGGGCGGCTGGTCGCCGGACCACGGGCAGATGCCGACGGGCTTCGGGGACTATCTCCGCGTCATCACGGGCCGCAGCGCATCCGCCTCCGGGACCGCCTCCGACCAGATCAACGTACTCGGCGACCAGGGCGGGGCGGAGCAGTTCAGGTTCGGATGGAAAACCGGCCGCGGCACCGTCACCTTCCAATACGAAAAGCCCTACAGCGACAAGTCCGGGATGACCTTCCAGAACATCCCCGACGGCCTCTACACCCTGCATTTCGCGCGCACGGACAGGCACGCCTGGATCAGCGACGTGCTGCTGGAAAGGATGTACACGATGTACCAGTCCGGCACCATCCACGACAAGGAACTCGATGAGCAGGGCAGGAAGATCATCTGGACCCCGGACAGCGGACTGAACTTCAACGGCGGGGACGACTATTTCGTCAACTTCGAATACAAATCGGGCTGGAGCTACTTCGGGCGGAGCATCTGCATTCCCCTGCTCACGCCCAACCATCTGCTGAAACAGAATACCCGCGCCAAGGCCTGGCATCTGGGTCTCGCCGGGGAACTGTTCCGCGAGGCGCCGTACAAACTGATGCTCACCTGGAGCAAGAACTACGGCACCTATTTCAAGCCTTTCGTCCACGTGCCGGGAACGGAATACGGTTCAGCGTGGAACACAGGCTGGCAATGGTGGCAGGAAGAAGTCTATGACAAGGGCCTGCGGCAGTTCTCGGCAGCATTCACCTGCTGCCTGCCGCTGTCTGGAGGGCGCGGGAAGGCTTCTGTCGATGCCGTATGCGGACTATATACAGACATCGGGGAGTACATCCGTTTCCGGACGGGCTCCCCGTGCGTCTGTGCAATTAGTTTCGGAATCAGGATAGGTCTCTGACCACCCTGCGTATCATCAGAAGTTGAACGCTACTCCGGCCACTATCTCGCTGCGATGGAGATTGGTCGGGCCGCTGTTGCGGTCGAGCAGGCCATAGTTGTAGCCGCCGTAGACCTTCATGTTCTGGAACTGGATTCCGGCACCGCCGCCGATCATTACGTCGAAGCGGCCGTACTCGCTGCCTTCCGCATAGTTGTCATACTCCGTCTTGGTGATGGTGACGAGAGCGACGGACGCATCTGCCTTGGTCTTGGAAATGAGACCTACGTTGAGCGTGGGACCTGCATAGGCGAAGAGCCTCATCCCGCCGGAAAGCTCGTAGCCGAGATTCAGGTGGACGGGGACGTTCACATAATGCTCATTGGTCCTTGACTGTGCATTGGCGATGACTGCGGATGCAGTACTGTAGAAAGTGATGAAGCTGTAATAGACGCCTGTTGAAACGGATGCGAAACCGTTGATGGCCTTCTCCGCGCCAACGCCGGCGTAGAAACCGTTGGAAACGGTCTTGTTGACGGTCTCAGCGTACTTGGCGGTGCTGACACTGTTCAGGTAGCCGGCGCCTACGCTGAAATCCTGGGCGAATGCGGAAGTGACTGCAAGTGCAGCCGCCGCGAGAATCGCGATAGTCCTTTTCATACGTCAATTACATGCAGAATGAAACGCCGACAACGATCTCGGAACGATGGACCGTGACATCGGTGGCCTTGTTGCGGTCGAGCATACCGTAGTTGTAGCCGCCGAAGATCTTGAAGTTGGCGACCTTGATGCCTGCACCGCCGCCGAGCATCACATCGAAACGGCCGTAGTTGGAATTGTCAGCGTAGTTGTCAATGGAAGAAGAACCGCCGTGACCTGCAACTGAAGCGGTAGCGACGCTCTTGGAGATGAGGCCGACATTGACGGTAGGGCCTGCGAATGCGAAGAGCTTGACACCCTTTGCAAGGTCGAAACCGAGATTGAGCTGCACGGGAACGTTGATGTAGTGCTCAGACATCTTGTTGGAGCCGCTGACAAGTCCGCCGAGGGCGGATGCAGAAGAGGTTCCGGTAAGATAGCTATAGTACAGTCCGGTGCTGATTCCGAGGAGGTCGTTCAGATCCTTCTGGGCGCCGACGCCACCGTAGAAACCATTCATTCCGAAAGCGCTGGAGCCGCTTCCGACGGTAGTGGTGGTTGAGTTCAGGTAACCTGCTCCGATGCTGAGGTCCTGAGCGAATGCGGAGGTAGCTGCTGCAGCCACGATCGCAAGGGTAAGAATTACTTTTTTCATGGTATCAATAAATTGATAGTTTATAAATATTTCTGCGTATAAAGTTCGTCCCACCAGGTACTGTCTTCCTGGAGGTACTTGGCAAACCAAGCAAAAAGCGTGCGCAACCATTGACGGTTCTTCGAATACTCGGCAATATGGTGGTTTTCGCCGTCCACGACGACGAACGCGGTTTCGGCTCCCAGGAGCTTCAGGGCGGTGAACATCTGTATGCTTTCACCCACCGGAACATTGGTGTCGGCGGAGCCGTGGATGAAGAGCAGAGGGGTATGTATCCGGTCCGCCATATAGAGGGGGCTGCGGTCCACGTAGAGGTCCTTGCGGGTCCAGGGATAGCTGTCCGCCATGCTGATTTCGCTGTAGGAATAGCCCCAGTAGCCTTCTCCCCAGTAGCTCGTGTGGTCCGAGATGCCCGCGTGGGAGATGCCGGCGGCGAACAAGTCGGTCTTGCAGAGCAGGAGCTGCGTCATGAATCCGCCATAGGATGCGCTGAAGCAGCCGATGTGGTCCGTATCTATGAACGGATGGTCGGCGCAGAAGTGCTCCACGCCCTCTATTATGTCGTCCGCCACCACGTCGCCTGCCGTATTGACGTGGCGGGCGGCGAATTCCTGGCCGAAGCCGGCGGCACCGCTGGGATTGACCACATAGAACACGTAGCCCTGGGCGGCATACATCTGCGGGGAATAATTGCCTACGCAGTAGCGCGCGCTGGGCGAGCAGCCTCCGTAGTAATGGACTATGAGAGGATATTTTTTCGCGGAATCGAAGTCCGGCGGCAGCACGTAGAATCCGTTGATGAGGTCTCCCCTGCTGCTGGTGAATTCATATTCGTCCCCCTTCCCGAGCTTCACGCCGGCAAGACGGGTGGCATTGTAGTCCTTGACCAGCTGGCGGTTCATCTTGATGGTGTTCAGCACATAGGCGCGGTCCGCATTGCAGAGGCTCTGGCCGGAATAGGCAAGTATCGCCCCGTCCGGAGATATGGCGAACGACTTCACGTAATCCTCGCCGCTGTCCAGGCATTCGAATTCGCCCTTGTCCACGTCCAGGCGGTAGAGTTTCTTCATGTCCTTCTCGGACACGCAGAGATAGACGAGGCCGTCGTAGCGGCTCCACTGCGCGTTGTCCACGGACGGGTAGAAGTCCACGGTGAGGGGCCGCACGGACTTGTCGGAAACCTTCACGAGATAGAGTTGGTAGTCGTAGCCGTTGGGAATCTGTCCTTCCTTTACGGCCTTGCCTATGCCGCCGAAGGACTCCGGACTGCCCTGCACCAGCACCGCGTCCGCATCGGGCGAGAACTGGGCGCTGCGGATGAAGCCGTCGTTCTCCACCAGACAATCGGTCTTGAGCGTGGCGAGGTCCATAATATAAAGGGACATCAGGGTCGTGGGCCTGACGGGCTTGCCGTCCTTGCTCAGGCACGAGGTCTGGGTGGCGAAGAGTATCTTGCGGCCGTCGTATGAGATATCGCACAGCCAGGCGTTGTGGTGGCCGTAGGTCAGGGGCTGCAGCACGCCGGTCGAAAGGTCGAACCTGGCGAGGTAGCTGCGGTCGCGCCATCCCGGCTGGCGGTCGTCCGGAACGAGTATCTCGTGGACGTCGCCCTCCTTCGGGCCTTTCTGGACCATGGTATAGATGAGGTAGCGTGCGTCGGGGGTCATCTCGAAGCGGCCCTCGGGCACGTCGGCGCAGAGGACGGATTCGGTGCCTTCAGCAGGGTCGGCCGCGATGAGGCTGTTGCCTTCCACGGTCCTGCGGGTGAAGCAGTAGCGGTCTGAACCCGGCATCCAGCGGACACGGTTTTCCGTCCTGGAAATCACCCTGTTGACGGCGTCCGCGCCCTTCTTGGCGGAAGGGTCGGCAAGCTTGATGATGGCGGTGGTATAGACGCTCTTGCCGTCCGGCTGTATGTATTTGTCCGTGAGCGAAAGGAACTTCCCGCTGCGGGAGAGGTCCATTCCGCCGCAGGAAATGCCCTGCGTGTCGATGTCGAGGGAGAAGATGCGGCCGCCGTCCGTGCGGAGCGAGATTTCCCCGCCTTTCTGCCTTATGAGCTTCACCGAAGGGACCTTCCCGGCCTTGCCGGCAGCTGTAGTGAGGTACTTGATGACGAATTCATGGGTGCCGGGCTCGAGTCCGGACTCGGTGCCTTTGAGCTCGTTCCCGTCCAGGAAAACCTTGTAGTCCCCGAGGCCGTCGACCTTGACCGAAGCCTTGGCGAAACGGGTGTTCTGGGCGTCGAACGCGAGCAGGTGGATGGCATCCGTATTCCCCTGAGGGACATCGGCGACCCTGGCGGCCTTCTTGAGCGAAGTGAATGACACAGGGGTGTCTATCAGGCCCTTGACGTCGAAGGCCTTGCCCTTGATGTCGACGGAATCCACCAGGTAAGGCGTTTTTACAGGAAAAGGTCCCGCATGCCTGAAGGACCTTACCTGAAGGGTGTCGGAAGCATTGATGCCGGTCGCAATCAAAAGGAGCGAAAGCGCTAAAATACCCTTCTTCATTATGTTTTCGGTTTGTTATTTCTTCCCGTCGTCCTTGCTGTCGGATCCTATGGAGGAGAAGAACTTCCATTGGAACAGGATCAGGTAGAACGCACCCACCGTGACGCAACTGTCGGCGAAATTGAATACGGGGCTGAAGAAGATCACCCGCTCGCCGCTGCGTATGATGGGGAAATAGAACATGTCCACGACCTTGCCGAACATCAGCGGGGCGTAGTCCCAGATGAGGCCGTAGAAGAGGCAGTCGATGATGTTGCCGAACGCACCGGCGGTGATGAGGGTGAGCCCTACGAGCACCCCGGTCGGGGTAGGTTTCTCCAGGCCCGAGGCGAGTGCGGCGTCATTCTTACGGATGAGCCCGCGTATCCACCATACGAGCACGCCGCAGAGCACTATGCGGAACAGGGAAAGCAGAAATTTGCCCACCTGGCCGCCGAACTTCATCCCGAAGGCCATGCCCTCGTTCTCCACGAAGCAGAGGCGGAACCACTGCCCTATCACATAAATCTGCTCACCGAGCTGCATGTTCGTCTTGACCAGGTACTTGATCACCTGGTCAATGACTATGAGGAGTATACCCAGCGCTATGAGCCAGGCTCCCGTACGGGTTTTCCTCATCCGATCAGTGCTTTGCCATCGCTTCCTTGGCCTCGACGGTCAAGGTTGCGTGGGGGACACGGAGAAGGCGTTCCTTCGGAATGAGCTTGCCGGTGACGCGGCAGATGCCGTAGGTCTTGTTCTCGATGCGGCCGAGGGCAGCCTCGAGGTTCTGGATGAACTTGTACTGCCTTGCGGCCAACTGGCTGGCCTCTTCCTTGGAAAGCTGGACGGCGCCGTCATCCTCGACGGTCTTGAAAGACGGTGAGGTGTCGTCCGTGTCATTGGCTGCGCTATGGGTCACATACTCACGAAGCGTTGCATATTCCTTCTTGGCTGCTGCAAGCTTCTCTTCGATAAGGGCCTTGAACTCGGCAAGTTCCTCATCTGAATAACGGTTCTTTACTTCTTCTGCCATAGTGACTGTGTGGTTTGGTTATAGGTTGGATCTTTTAATTGATACTCTTATGGTCTGCTTTCCCCATTCGACCTCGGCGGCATCTGCGGGAGCTTCCTCCAGCGGACGCAGGGCGATGCTGACGGAGAGGGTCTGGGCTGATACATATTCTGAATAACCGGCAAGCGCATCCTCGATCTCCGCGTAGGCGTCGCCGGATGCATAGATGACGGTGGAGATCCTGTCCGTGACCTCGAAGCCGGATTCCTTGCGGAGGTTCTGGACGGGATGGATGAGCTCGCGTGCATTGCCCTCGCGTATGAGCTCGGGGGTCTGCACGATGTCGAGCGCTATGGTGAGGGTGCCCTCGGTGGCCACGAGCCAGCCGGGCATGTCCTCGGAGTTGATCTCGTAGTCCCCCTTGTTCAGCACCACGTCGCCGGAAGGCAGCGCGAGGGTGTAGCCGTCGCCGGCCTTCTCGATGTCGGCGATGGTCTCCTGGGAGAGGGTCGCAAACGCGGCGGAGATCTCCTTCATCTGCTTGCCGTAAATCTTGCCGAGGGTCTTGAAGTTCGGCTTGATCTTCTTGGTGATGATGCCGGTGGTGTCGTGGAGGAATTCTATCTCCTTCACGTTCACCTCGGTAAGGAAGATGTCGCTGACCTTCTCAATGTGCTCGCGAACGGTGTCGTCGATGACGGGGACGAGCACCTTGGCAAGAGGCTTGCGGACGTTGATGCCCACCTTCTTGCGGAGCGCGAGGACCATGCTGGAGGCCTTCTGGGCGAAGCTCATGCTCTCCTCGAGGCCGGCGTCCACGAGTTCGCCGCGGTACTCCGGCATGGGCTGGTAATGCACCGAGTCGGCGCCCGGCACGAGGTCGCGCCAGAGCTGGTCGGAGAAGAACGGAGCTATGGGGGCGGAGAGCAGGGCCACGCTCCTGAGCGCTTCGTAAAGGGTCTGGTAGGCCGAAAGTTTGTCCTTGGCCATGCCGGAGCCCCAGAGGCGCTTCTTGTTCAGGCGGATGTACCAGTTGGAGAGGTCGTCGCACACGAAATCCTGGATGAGACGGCCTGCGCCGGTGATGTCGTAGTCCTCGTAGCAGTCCCTCACGCCCTTGGCAAGGGTGTTCAGGCGGCTGATGATCCAGCGGTCGAACATGGGGCGCTCCGCATACGGAACCGCCTCCGCCGCAGGGTCGAAGCCGTCGATGTTGGCATAGAGGGCGAACACCGAATATGAATTGTAGAGGGTTCCGAAGAACTTCCTGCGCACCTCGTCCACTCCGGCCTCGTCGAACTTGAGGTTGTCCCAGGGCTGGGCGTTGGTAAGCATATACCAGCGGAGGGCGTCGGCGCCGTAGGTGTCGAGGGCCTTGAACGGGTCCACCGCGTTGCCGAGGCGCTTGCTCATCTTCTCGCCCTTCTTGTCGAGCACGAGTCCGTTGGAGATGACGCGCTTGAAGGCGGGGGTGCCGCTCACCATCGTATGGATGGCGTGGAGGGTGTAGAACCATCCGCGGGTCTGGTCCACGCCTTCCGCGATGAAGTCGGCGGTGCAGCCGAAATCGGGGGTGTCCTTGCCGCGGAGGCCGACCTGCGCGTAAGGCATGCTACCGGAGTCGAACCACACGTCGATGAGGTCGGTCTCGCGGACCATCTTGCGGCCGCTGGGGCTCACGAGGAATATGTTGTCCACGTAAGGGCGGTGGAGGTCGATGCGCTCATAGTTCTCCAGGCTCATGTCATCGGGGTCGAAGCCCTTGGCCTTGAGCGGGTTCTCAGCCATTATTCCGGCTGCCACGGCCTTCTCTATCTCTTCGTAGAGTTCCTTGCAGGTGCCGATGCACTTCTCTTCCTTGCCGTCTTCCGTGCGCCAGATGGGGAGCGGGGTGCCCCAGTAGCGGCTGCGGCTGAGGTTCCAGTCCTGGATGTTCTCCAGCCATTTGCCGAAGCGGCCCGTACCGGTGGCTTCCGGCTTCCAGACTATCTCGTCGTTGAGGGCCATCATCTGCTCGCGCACTGCGGTCGCCTTGATGAACCAGCTGTCCAGCGGGTAGTAGAGCACCGGCTTGTCGGTACGCCAGCAATGGGGATAGTTGTGCACGTGCTTCTCTATGCGGAAGGCCTTGCCCTGCTGCTTGAGCATCACGCAGAGGTCCACGTCGAGGGTGGGTGCGTCCGGAGCGAGGCTGCTGTCGTAGGCGTTCTTCACGTAACGGCCTGCATATTCGGCATAATCGGCGGAGACGTTGGATTCCCTGTAGGCGGGATCCAGGTCCTCGAGGCGGAAGAAACGGCCCTGCCTGTCCACCTGTGCGGACGGGTCGCCGTTGCGGTCCTTCACCCACATTCCGGGTACGCCGGCGAGCTTCGCGACCTTGGCGTCGTCGGCACCGAAGGTCGGGGCGATGTGGACTATGCCGGTACCGTCCTCGGTGGTGACATAGTCGCCGGGGATGACGCGGAACGGGTCGCCGCCTTCGGGCTTGAACCAGGGGATGAGCTGCTCATAGCGTATGCCGGTGAGCTCGCTGCCCTTGAATCCGCCGTCGAGGACGGTGTAGGGCACCTTTTCGTTGAACCAGGCGCCCACGAGAGCCTTGGCGAGGACGTAGATGCACTCTTCCCCGGAGTACGGATTGGCGGACTTCACGCGGACGTAGTCTATGTTCGGGCCCACGCAGAGCGCAGTGTTGGAGGGAAGGGTCCACGGCGTGGTGGTCCAGGCTATGAAGCATACGGGGGTGTCGCCGTCGAAGAGCTTTTCGCTCTCCGCATTGCGGACAACCCTGAACTGGCAGGCGCAGGTGGTGTCCTTCACGTCGCGGTAGCAGCCGGGCTGGTTGAGCTCGTGAGAGCTGAGGCCGGTTCCGGCAGCGGGCGAATAAGGCTGTATGGTGAAGCCCTTGTAGAGCAGTCCCTTGTCGTAAATGTCCTTCAGGAGGTACCAGAGGGTCTCTATGTAGCGGTTGTCGTAGGTGATGTACGGGTCGTCCATGTCCACCCAGTAGCCGACGCGCTCGGTGAGCGTCCTCCACTCCTTGGTGTATTTCATGACCTCCTCGCGGCAGGTCCTGTTGTATTCCTCGACGCTGATCTTCGTGCCGATGTCTTCCTTGGTGATGCCGAGCTTCTTCTCGACACCGAGTTCCACGGGAAGGCCGTGGGTGTCCCAGCCGGCACGGCGGCGGACGAGGTATCCGGACTGGGTCTTGTAGCGGCAGACGGCATCCTTGATGGAGCGGGCCATCACGTGGTGGATGCCCGGCATGCCGTTGGCGCTCGGCGGTCCCTCGAAGAAGATGAATTCAGGCGCTCCGGCGCGCAGTCCGAGAGATTTCCCGAACGCGTCCTCGGCCTGCCACTTCTTCAGCATTTCAGCTCCGGTGGCCACCAGATCGAGTCCTTTGTATTCTTTGAATGTCATATCTTTTTTCCTAATTTTGCAATGCTATAACTTAATCCGCGAATTTAAGCATTTCCGTAATTTTTAGCAACAATATGGTAACCCTGGACATCATTCTCCTGCTATGTTTCATACCCGGCATAGTCAGCGGCATCACCAAGGGCTTCGTCAAGCAACTGGCAAGCCTCGCAGCCATAATCCTGGGCGCTTGGGCGGCGTTCCGCTTCTCCGAGATGCTGAGCGCCTGGCTGCAGACCAAACTGACCATGGACCCCAAGCTGGTGTACGTCATCAGTTTCGCCATCATAGTGGTCCTGGCGGTTCTGCTCCTCAACCTCATAGGCAACCTGATCGTCAATGCCCTCAAGGTCGCCGACCTGGGCTGGCTGGACCGCGTGCTGGGCTTCTTCCTGGGCATCTTCAAGGCCGCGCTCATACTCGGACTGCTGATCTTCATCTTCGACGGCATCAACGAGAAATGGCATCTCGTGGACCCGGCGAAATTCGAGAATGCAGCGGTGTACAATGCGCTCAGGGATGTCAGCAGGGCCGTTTTCCCGGCAATCAAGTCCTTCATGACCGGCACTCCGCCGGATCCAGCAGAAATAGTCAATGCCTAAGATCATACTCATCGAGACGTCCACGTCTCTGTGTTCCACCGCCATCAGCATAGACGGCAGGATTGCAAGCCACCGCGAAAGCACCTCACCCAAAGCACACGCCTCCCAGACGGCTCCTTTCATCAAGGAGATGCTGGACGAATGCGGACTCACCGCAGCGGACTGCGACGCCGTGTGCGTCAGCGCGGGTCCGGGTTCATACACCGGCCTCCGCGTGGGTTCTTCCACCGCCAAGGGGCAGCGGCATGGTGCCGGAAGGCTGCAGGCACATCATTCCGATGATAGACGCACGCAGGATGGAGGTTTACGCCGCCGATTTCGCCGTCGTGGACGGGGAGGCCGTGCGCCGGGACGAGGTAAGGCCGGTGATTGTGGATGCGGACAGCTTCGCCTCCCAGCTGGAGGAAGGTCCGGTCCTGTTCATCGGCGACGGAGCCGCCAAATGCGCGCCCGTACTCACCCACCCCAATGCCAGTTTCGTGCAGACCAATCCGGTGGCTTCGGCCATGATGCCCCTCGCCGAGAAGGCGTGGAACGAAAAAAGGTTCGAGAATACAGCGTACTTCGAACCTTTCTATCTTAAGGAATTCGTAGCGACCGTCAGCCGCAAGAAACTCTTCTAAAGCAGTTTTGCAAGCAGCCTGCGCAGTCCCGCAGCATCGGTGACCTTCTCCTGGAGGAGTTCTCCCCTGGCTATCACGAATGCCGTCGGGAGGGTCTGGAGATTGTACATCTGGACCACCGGGGATGCGGCGCCGAGGCCGTCGTTCACGTTGACCCAGGGGAGTTCCTGCGCCCTGACGGCGTCAGCCCACACTTTCTTGTCCGAGAGGCAGACGGAATAGACCTCGAATCCGCGGCTGCTGAATTCCTCGTAGACCGGAAGTATGGTCTCCAGGTTCATCATCTTCTGCGCGGTGTCGGTGGCATCCCAGAAATGCACGAGCACCACCTTGGCGTCCAGGTCGCTGATGGAGACCTTCTCACCCTTGATGTCAGGCAATTCGAGGTCCAGGTAGCCTATCTCGCCGGCATTCTCCAGGTTGGTGGCGAGGTTCAGGAGCTTGATCCTGCGGTCGGCCTCCTTGGCAAGCGCCTTGACGTAGCGGGATTCCGGATAGACGGTCGCGAGCGAGTCGGCGGCCGCACGGAAATGGAGCGCGTCGGTGTTCTGCCCGAATACGGGAAGGTTGTTCACCTGCTCGTAGAGGACGGGGATGACCGTGAGGGAATAGGGGTTGGAGAGCACGTACTTCACGCTCTCGCGGTAGTGGTCCACGTATGCCTTGCCGAGTTCCCTGGGGTCCTCGGTGGATGCCATCTTGCGGGCGAAGGCGTTGAACGATTCCTCCACGTCGTGGAGCTTGGCGGAGCCTTCCGAGCCGGAGACGCTGTATTTTCCGAGCGTGTCGGCGCTGACCACGGCCTTCTCCCCCGTCTCGAGGAGCAGGGACGCGACCTTGCGGTCTCCGTAATAAATATAGATGAATTCCGGCTGGCCCTTCTTCACGGGAACGCTGAAGGAGAACGAGCCGTCGGCCTTGGTCTTGACGGTATCGACGGGTTCCACGATGCCGGCGCCGAGGCGGGTGACCACCACCTGCTTGCCGGCGGCACCCTCGAGGGTACCCTTTACGCGTGCCTTCTCGGCGCAGGATACGAGCGCAAGCAGTGCAAGCGCCAATACGGGTATCTTATAATTTTTCATATTCTGCAAGGATGGATGCTGCTATCCCGGCCTGCTCCTCCGCGGAGACCTTGAGGTGCTCCTTGCGGAAATCGAGGTCGGCTTCGCTCTGGAGAGGGACGAGGTGGATGTGCGTATGGGGCACTTCCATTCCGAGGACGGCGACGCCCACCCTCTTGCAGGGCACGGCGGCCTTGAGGGCGACGGCGACCTTGCGGGCGAACGCCCAGAGGCCTTCGTAGGTCTTTTCGTCCAGGTTGAAGATGTAGTCGTCCTCCACCTTCTTGGGGATTACGAGAGTATGGCCCTTAGCGAGCGGGCTGATGTCCAGGAAAGCGTAGTAGTCTTCGCTTTCAGCCACCTTGAAGGAAGGGATCTCCCCCTTCGCGATCTTCGTGAAGATAGTTGCCATCAGAGTGAAATTTCGAGGATCTTGAACTTGAGGACGCCGGAGGGCGCGTGAGCCTCCACTTCCTCGCCCACGCCGTGGCCGATGAGGGCCTTCGCGATGGGGGTGGTGGCGGCGAGCCTGCCGTTGGCGAAATCGGCCTCGGACTCACCTACGATGGTGAATTCCATGATGCGGCCGTTGCCCAGGTTCTGCACTTTGACCTTGTTGAGCATCTGCACCTTGTCGGTGCCGACGAGGGATGCGTCCACGACCTTCGCATTGACGACGAGGTTCTGGAGCTGGGCTATCTTGAGTTCGAGGAGCCCCTGCGCTTCGCGGGCGGACTCGTATTCCGCATTCTCCGAAAGGTCGCCCTTCTCACGGGCTTCCGCAATGGCGGCGGCTATCACGGGACGCTGTGCGATGGCCTCCGCAAGTTCTTTCTTGAGTTTGTCCAGGCCTTCCTGGCTCATGTAGTGTACTTCTGCCATAAAACGTATTAAAAAGGAGTCCTGTCTTCCGACAGAACCCGCAGTGCTTTCTGCAAATATAGGAAATTTTTGGATTATTTACTATCCGCCGCCGCAATCATTTCCAGGCAGCGGGCCCTGTCCTCGGCCAGCTGCGCGCGGAGTTCCTCCAGGGAGCCCATGCGCTTCATCTCCCGCAGCCTGCGGACGAAGCTGACGCGTATCCCGAGGCTGTAGATGTCGTCGCCGAAGCCAAAGATGTTGGTCTCCACTATGTCGCCCACGTTGGTCATGATCATCTTCAAGGGGTCGGCAAGGCGCAGGTTGGCCGTCGGGAAGCCTATGGTCCTGCCGAGGCGCTTGCCGGGGACGACCACGCCGGAGATGGAATAATCGTAGCCGAGCATGGCGGATGCATCCTCCACCCTGCCCTCCGACAAGGCCTTGCGTATGCGGGTGGAACTGACGGTGCCGCAGGCTTCGCAGCGTACGACTTCCATTCTACGGGCGGCCGCGAGCGCCTGGATGGCGTCCGCACCGCACATGTCGCAGCCCATGCGGGTGTCATAGCCGATGACGACCGTGCTGCAGGCATAATCCCGCCTGAGCAGGTCCAGATACTCCCCGGCGCTGAGGGCGGCGAACTGCCTGGTGAACTGGAGCTCGACTATCCTGTCCACTCCCAGGGCGGTGATAAGTTCCTTCTTCTCGTACCTGGAGGTGAGCAGCCGGAGGGTGGTCGCATCCTGCTGGAGGACGGCGCGGGGATGCTGCGCAAAGGTTATGACGACCGACTCCTCCCCCCGTTCCCGGGCGGAGGAGACGAGCGTCTCAATGACGTGACGGTGCCCTAGATGGACACCGTCGAAGAAACCT
>CADAFW010000042.1 GCA_902787295.1 uncultured Bacteroidia bacterium | reverse complement strand
GGTGACGTACTTGGTCGCACCGAGCTTGTAGGCGTTCTCCTCGTTGGTCCTGAGCTGCTCCGCGCTGAATCCGCCGGTGTTCGCACAGGCGGCGTACACTTCGTAGCCCTTTTCCTTCGCAAGATACATCACGGTGTATGAGGTATCGAGTCCGCCGCTGAACGCGACCACAACTTTCTTCTTTACCATATCCTTATTCTGTTTTGTTTGCATCTGACTTGACCTCAGCCGGCGCGGCCGGAATCTCCGGAGAGTGGATCACAAGCCTCTCGAACGGGTCGAAGAGCAGGCCCGTGCAGAGGCAGCGCTCGTACTTGTTGGCCTTGAGGATGTAGAAATTGCGGCATCCCTTGCAGCCTTTCCAGAACTCCGGGTCGTCGGTGAGCTCGGAGAACGGCACCGGGCGGAATCCGAATTCATAGTTCATCTTCATCACGGCTGCGCCGGTGGTGATGGAGAAGATCTTCGCATCGGGGAAGAGCCTGCGGGAAAGGATGAAGGTCTGTTCCTTGATGCGCTTTGCAAGTCCGAGCCCCCTGAACTTGTGGGCCACGATGAGTCCGGCCCCTGAACTTGTGGGCCACGATGAGTCCGGAATTGGCCACGAACTCCTTGTGCCCCCAGGACTCGATGTAGGAGAAGCCTGCGAACTCCCCGTCCTCGGAGAGGGCTATGACCGCCTTGCCGGCCTCCATCTTGGAAATGATATACTCAGGAGTCCTCCTGGCTATACCCGTCTTGCGTTCCTGTGATGAGAGGAAAATCTCGTCGCAGATAGCCTGTGCATACTTTGCGTGGCTCGCATCGGCCACCATGACATCTATCTTCATATAAGCTTGCTTATGATCGGTACAATACACTAACTCTGCGGGTAAACCCTTATTCAAGCAAATATATCCAATAATGGACGAATAATCAAGTCCCGGACGCTTTTATCTGTGCCTTGCGGCCAGTTCGTCCTCCAGCTCGCCGAGGCTCACGCCCATCTGCTCCAGCAGCACGAGGAAGTGGTAGATGAGGTCGCAGGCTTCGTAGGTGAAGCGCTCCCTGTTGCCGTCCACGGCTTCGATCACCGCTTCGGCCGTCTCCTCGCCGACTTTCTTGGCTATGGCCTTGGTCCCTTTGATGAACAGCTTGGTGGTGTAGGACCCGTCCGGCATCTCCTCGCGTCGCCTTCGCACCACGTCCGCAAGTTCCCTCACAAAGCCCTCGTTCTCTGGCGTGTCGAAGCAGCTGACGGTGCCTCTGTGGCAGGTCGGGCCGTCCGGGCGTGCCTTGATCAGGAGCGTATCCGAATCGCAGTCGGCGAACATCTCCACGACGTGCAGGTAGTTGCCGCTGGTCTCGCCCTTGGTCCACAGGCACTGCCGCCCGCGGGACCAGAAAGTGACCACTCCTTCGGCCGCCGTCTTCTCGAAAGCCTCCCGGTTCATATAGCCCAGCATCAGCACCTTCAGGGTGCGTGCGTCCTGGATGACCACGGGCAGGAGACCGTCTCCCGTCTTGTCGAGTTTGAAATCCTGGAATGTCATAATAATCTGACGTTTATGTTATTTCTCCTTAATTCTTCCTTCAGCTCCTGTATGCCTATCTCGCCATAGTGGAAAATGCTCGCCGCAAGGGCTGCGTCGGCCTTCCCGGCGGAGAGGACCTCGACTATATGCCCTATGTTTCCGGCACCTCCGGACGCGATCACCGGGATGCTCAGGCTGTCGCACAGGCGGGCGTAGAGTCCGCAGGGGTAGCCGGCCTTCGTGCCGTCGTGGTCCATGGACGTGAACAGTATCTCGCCGGCGCCGCGCTCCTGTGCTTCGTGCGCCCAGCTGAAGAGTTCCCGGTCGGTGAGGCGGGTGCCCCCGTGCGTGGTTGCAACCCACTTTCCGTCAATGCATTTCGCATCTATCGCGCACACCACGAACTGGTTGCCGTAGTGCCCGGCGATCTCGTTGATCAGCTCCGGCCTGGCGATGGCGGCGCTGTTGACGGAGATCTTGTCCGCCCCCGCGCCCAGCAGCCTGTCCGCATCGGCCAGGGTGGAGATGCCTCCGCCCACGGTGAACGGAATGTTGATGCGGCGGGCTATCCTGTTCACGATCTCCGTGAAGGTCCGCCGGCCTTCCGCGCTTGCGCTGATGTCCAGGTAAACCAGTTCGTCGGCGCCCTCCGCGCTGTATTTCGCGCCCATCTCCACCGGGTCCCCGACCTCCCGGAGACCTTCGAAGTTGATGCCCTTCACCACCTGGCCGTTCTTGACGTCCAGGCAGGGGATTATGCGTTTTGCGACCATAGCCTGATCTCTTCGAGGGTTATCCTGTTCTCATATATCGCCTTGCCGGCTATCACCTTCTTCAGCCCGAGGGCGTCGAGGGCGCGGATGTCGTCCATCGACGAGATGCCCCCGCTCACGGTGAAGCAGATGTCCGGGAAAGCCGCCTGCAGGCCGGTGTACAGTTCCACGGCCGGTCCCTGCAGCATCCCGTCGCGGGAAATGTCGGTGACTATCACGTTCCTGAGCCCAGCCGGACGGAAGCGTTCCACCAGGTCGGCTATGCCGTCGGAGGTCGTCTCCTGCCAGCCTTTCACCGCTATTCTGCCGTCCTTCACGTCGGCTCCGAGTATCATCCTGGCGCCGTCCCTGCCGCGCAGCCATTCCTCGAACAGAGCGGGCTCCAGGGCCGCCACGCTGCCTATTATGGCATAGTCCGCGCCCGCTGCGAGCACCGACTCCAGGGCCTCGCGGTCCTTGATGCCGCCGCCCCATTCCACCTCGATGCCGGTGCCGGCCTTGATCTGCTCCAGCACGCCGAGATTAGCCGGCCTGGAGGCCTTCGCGCCGTCCAGGTCCACCACGTGGATCCTCCGGACGCCGCAGTCTTCGTAGCGCCTGGCCATCTCCAGCGGGGATGCACCGTAGGTCTTCCGCATAGCGTAATCGCCCTTGGTGAGCCTTACGCAGCACCCTCCGATGAGGTCTATGGCAGGGATTATCTCAATCATTTTCCAAGGAAATTACGCAGTATCGTTTCGCCGGTGTCGCCGCTCTTCTCCGGGTGGAACTGGGTGCCGATGAAGTTCTCGTACTTGAGCGCGGCGCTGAACATCGTATCCCCGTGCCTGCAGGTCGCTATCGTGTCCGTGCAGAGGGCGGGGTAGTAGGAGTGCACGAAATACACGAAACTGCCTTCCGGCACGCCCTTGAATATCTTCCCGTCCAGGTTGGAGATGCTGTTCCAGCCCATGTGCGGGACCTTCGCGTCCGGCGCCGCCCGGAAGCGGAGCACGTCCGTGTCGAATATCCCGAGGCACTGCGCATCGTCTTCCTCGCTGTGCCTGCACATCAGCTGCATCCCCACGCAGATGCCCAGCACGGGCTTGCGCAGGCTCTTGACCAGCTTGTCCAGGCCTTTGTCCCTCAGGCTCTTCATCGCCTCGGCGGCATTGCCCACGCCGGGGAGTATCACCTTGTCCGCCGCGAGTATCGTCTCCGGGTCGGAGCTGAGCACGTATTCCGCCCCCAGCCGCTCCAGCGCGTTGGCCACGGAGCAGATGTTACCGGCGTCATAATCCACGATGGCTATCATAGCAGTCCTTTGCTTGAAGGCAGTTCATAAGTGAAGACGTTGCGTGCGGCGGCCTGCCGTACTGTGCGCGCGAAGGCCTTGAACACGCTTTCGGCGATGTGATGGTTGTTCTCGCCGTGCGCCTCTATGTAGAGGTTGCAGTCCGCCGCGTCCGACAGGGACTTGAAGAAATGCTTGAACATCTCCGTCGGCACGTCGCCCACGTACTCGCGGGTGAACTGCACGTCCCAGACGAGCTCGCTGCGGCCGCCGAAGTCCAGCAGCACTATGGCGCGGCTCTCGTCCATCGGCAGCGCGAAGCCGTAGCGGCCTATGCCCCTCTTGTCGCCGAGAGCCTGCTTCAGGGCCGTTCCGAGGGCGATTCCCACGTCCTCGACGGTGTGGTGCTCGTCCACTTCCAGGTCCCCCTTGCAGCGTATGTCGAGCGACATTCCGCCGTGGTGGACCAGCTGCGCGAGCATATGGTCCAGGAACTTCAGGCCGGTGTCTATGCAGGCGTCGCCCTTCCCGTCGAGGTCCAGGCGTATGCTGATGTCCGTCTCTGCGGTCTTGCGCACTACGGTGGCGCAGCGTTCGCCCCCGCGGATGCGCTCCACGGCCTTCATCCAGGAGGCCGCCGGGTCGCTGCGGTCTATGAGCAGGCCCTTCGCGCCGAGGTTCTCCGCCAGCTTGAGGTCGGTCTCGCGGTCCCCGATGACATAGCTTCCGGCAAGGTCGTAATCGCCGGCGAGGTACTTCCCGAACATCCCCGTCCCGGGCTTGCGGCAGGGGGAGTTGTCGGCAGGGAAGTGCCTGTCTATCAATTGGTCATCGAATACCACGCCCTCCGCCTCCAGGGTTTCGAGCATCAGCCTGTGATAGGGCAGGAAGTCCTCTTCCGGGAAACTCGCCGTCCCGAGCCCGTCCTGGTTGCTGGCCAGCACCAGCTCGAATCCGAGGCCGCTGAGCGCCTTCAGGCCGCTGATCGCACCCGGAACGAAGCGGAACTTGTCCAGGCTGTCCACCTGCTCGTTCTGCTCGATCGGGGGTTCTATTAGGATCGTGCCGTCACGATCTATGAATATCGCTTTTTTCATAACGTGCCCATCAGTTCTATGAGTTTGACGTTTTCTTCGGGGGTGCCTATGGTAATGCGCAGGCATCCGGAGCATCCCGGAACCCTGCTGCGGTTGCGTACGATGATGCCGCCGTCGATGAGGCGGGAGTATGCCGCGTCCGCATCGTCCACCTTGACCAGCAGGAAGTTGGCCTCGCTCGGATAGACCTTCCTGACCGCCGGCAGGGCAGCCAGTTTTCCGGCCACGAGCGCGCGCTGTGCCTTGATCTCCGCCACCTGTGCGTCCACCGGGCTTCCGAGCATCTCCATCACGGTCTCCTGCGTGGCCTTGTTGATGTTGTAGGGGTATTTCACCATGGACATCAGGCCTATGATACGCTTGGTGGAGAACGCCATCCCGAGCCTCAGGGCGGCCATTCCGCGCGCCTTGCTGAGGGTCTGCAGGACTATCAGGTTGCCTTCCACGGCCGCCTTGCCGATGAGGGAGTGGACGCTGCAGAAGTCGATGTAGGCCTCGTCCAGCACCACTATCCCGTCGAAGCGGCGGGTGATCTCCAGCACCTCGGCGTTGGAGAATGCGTTGCCGGAAGGGTTGTTGGGCGAGCAGAGGAAGATGGCCTTGGTGCGCCCGTCGCAGGCGTCCAGCAGGGCGTCCGCATCGAGCCCGAAGTCCTCGCCCAGCTGCACCTTGCGGACCTCTATGTCGTTGATCGCGGCGGCCACCTCATACATTCCGTAGCTGGGGGAGATGGCGACTACATTGTCCTTACCGGGTTCGCAGAACACGCGGAACACCAGGTCTATGGCCTCGTCGCTGCCGTTGCCCAGGAAGATGTTGTCCGCAGCTATGCCATTGATCTCGGAAATGCGGGCCTTGAGGGCCTTCTGATGCGGGTCAGGATATCTGTTCCAGCCGTTCTCGTAAGGGCTCTCGTTGGCGTCCAGGAACACTCCCAGCGGTCCCTGGTAGTCGTCGCGGGCGGTGCTGTAGGGGCAGAGCGCCGCGATGTTCTTCCTGACAAGTTTCTCTATGTCTTTCATTTCCCGTCCCCCTCCAATCTTATTTTCACTGCATTTGCGTGAGCCTGGAGCCCTTCCGCCTCGGCCATCGTGATGATGGTGCCGCCGAGGGCCTCGAGCCCTTCCCTGGAAATGACCTGGATGGTCATCTTGCGCATGAAGCTGTCCATGTTGACCCCGCTGAAGGAGCGCGCCCATCCGCAGGTGGGGAGCGTGTGGTTGGTCCCGGAGGCATAGTCTCCGGCGCTTTCGGGCGTGTATGCCCCCACGAACACGCTTCCCGCGGCCTGCACCCTGTCCGCTATGGTCCAGGGCTTCTCCGTATTGATTATGAGGTGCTCGGGCGCATAGATGTCGGCGAATGCGACCATAGCGTCCTCGTCGTCGAAGACCACTGCCGCGCTCTGGCCCAGGGCCGCTTCCGCGAACTCCTTCCTGCCGAGCGACTCCGTCTGCACGCCGACTTCGGCGATGACCTTCTCTGCGAATTCCCGGCTCCTGCACACCAGCATAACCTGGCTGTCCCTGCCGTGTTCGGCCTGGGAGAGGAGGTCGGCCGCCACGAATGCCGGATCGGCCGCGTCATCGGCTATGACCATCACCTCGGAAGGGCCTGCAGGCATGTCTATGGCCACTGCCTTGCCAGCGAGCATCTGCTTCGCGGTGGTGACGTACTGGTTGCCGGGGCCGAAGATCTTGTCCACCTTGGGCACGCTCTCGGTACCGTATGCCATGGCCGCTACGGCCTGCGCGCCGCCTATCGTGAATATCTTGTCCACTCCGCAAAAACTTGCGGCATAGATGACCTCCGGCGAGACTTTGCCGTCCTTGCCCGCAGGGGTGCAGAGCACGACCTCCTTGCAGCCCGCTATGCTTGCAGGGACGGCGAGCATCAGCACGGTGCTGAAGAGGGGAGCGGTGCCTCCGGGGATATACAGTCCGACCTTCCCGATGGGGACCGGCTTCTGGATGCAGCGCACGGCCGGGGTGGTCCACACCTCCACCGTCGAGGGCATCTGCGCGGTGTGGAAAGCCCTGATGTTGGATGCCGCGTCGGCTATGGCTTCCTTGACCTTCGGGCTCACCCGGGCGCAGGCCTCCGCGATCTCTTCGCGGCTGAGCAGGAGCGACTCCGGAGCCCGGCCGTCGATCTCCAGCGCGAGTTCCTTCAGGGCCTTGTCGCCGCCGGTGCGCACGCGCTCCAGGATGCTTTCCACCCTTGCGCGGACCACCGGGTTGTCCGATGACGGACGCTTGCACAGCGCCTCCTGCTCCGCGGGGGAAGGATTGATGTAAATATTCATCTGTCAGAGGATTATCTTGTCAACATTGAGTACCAGTATGCCCTCGGCGCCTATGGCCTTGAGCTGGCGCACCTTGTCCCAGAGGTCCGCGTTGTCCACCACGGAGTGCAGCGAGCACCAGCCCTTCGCGGCGAGCGGCATCACGGTAGGGCTCCTCATTGCCGGAAGTATGCGTACGGCCTCCTCCAGCGCGGATTCGGGCAGGTTCATCAGGATGTATTTCTTGCCGCGGCTGATGCGCGCGGATTCCAGGCGGAAGCGGATCTCGGCGAGGGCGGCCTCGTCTTCGGCGCTCAGCTTGCCTGCGGAGATGAGCACGGCCTCGGACTCGAGCACCACCTCCACCTCCTTCAGGTTGTTCGCCACGAGCGTGCTGCCGGAGGAGACGATGTCGAAGATGGCGTCCGCGATGCCGGCGGCGGGGGCAATCTCCACGGAACCGGTGATGACCTCGATGGTGGCTTCCACCCCGTTGTCGTCCAGGAACTTGCGGAGAATCTTCGGGTAGGAGGTGGCTATCTTCCTGCCCTTGAAATATGCCGGGCCGCTGTATTCCTCGTTCTTCGGGATCGCGAGGGAGAGGCGGCAGCCGCCGAAGCCGAGTTTCTCCTCGACCTTCACGTCGTAGCCCTTCTCCACGACCTCGTTGTATCCCACGATTCCCAGGTTGGCCGAACCGTTGGCCACCACTCCCGGGATGTCGTCGTCCCTGAGATAGAGCATCTCCACCGGAAAATTCGCGGCGCGGGACATATATTTTCTCTTGGCATCGTCTATGTCTATGCCTATTTCCCTGAAAAGTGTGAGGCTTTCTTCGTTGAGGCGGCCCTTGGCCTGGATTGCTATCCTTAACATATCACTACTATACTTTTGTTCGCAAAAAAAAGACTTACCGAATGTGGCAAGTCTGACTACAAAATATCAATTGAACACGTACGACAAGACTCACCACTACAAAATTGCGTGGTGGTGACGGCGGAAATTGCGTACCTGTTTGCTCATGACAATTGCAAATATATGCAAAAGTTTTTTAATTTTGCGTAGTTAGTAGATTTTTTTATTCCTAATCCACTGTCTATGAAAGTGATGAAATTCGGGGGAACCTCCGTAGGTTCTGCCCAGAGGATCAAGAACGTGGCAGACCTCATCTCCGCGGAAAAAGGCAACGTGGTGGTCCTCTCCGCAATGTCCGGCACCACGGACACCCTCGTCGAAATCAGCGGTTACCTCTACAACAGGAACCCCGACGGCGCCCACGACACCATCAACCGCCTTGCCGCGCAGTACCGCAAGACCGTCGCGGAACTCTATTCCACCGATGAATACAAGGCCAAGGCCGCTTCTTACGTGAAGGGCGTCTTCGACTACATCACCTCATTCACCAAGACCCTCTTCGGGGAGCAGGAGGAGAAGGTCATCCTCGCGCAGGGAGAGCTCATCTCCACCCACCTGATGGCGTTCTACCTGATGGAGAAGGGCGTCAACGTCGCGCTTCTCTCCGCCCTCGACTTCATGCGCATCGATTTCCACGGCGAGCCCGATGCGGAATATATAAAGGAACACGCGACCGCGGCCTACGAAGCCGCCGCCGGCGCCGACCTCTATGTCACCCAGGGCTTCATCTGCCGCAATCCCCGCGGCGACGTGGACAACCTCAAGAGGGGAGGCTCCGACTACACCGCATCCCTGCTCGGAGCGGCCCTCGGCGCCGATGAGATCCAGATCTGGACCGATATCGACGGCATGCACAACAACGATCCCCGCATCGTGTCCGGCACCAGGGCGGTGCGGCATCTCCACTTCGAGGAGGCCGCCGAGCTGGGCTACTTCGGCGCGAAGATCCTGCATCCCACCTGCGTGCTCCCGGCAAGGTACGCCAACATTCCCGTGCGCCTGCTGAACACCCTGGACCCGTCCGCCCCCGGCACCACGATAGACAACGTCCCCGAGCCGGGCACCATCAAGTCCGTGGCCGCCAAGAACAACATCACCGCAATCAAGATAAAGTCCTCCAGGATGCTCCTGGCGTCGGGTTTCCTGCGCAAGGTCTTCGAGATATTCGAAAGCTACCAGACCCCGATCGACATGATCTGCACCTCCGAGGTGGGCGTGTCCGTGACCATAGACGACACCCGCCATCTGGGCGAGATCATCCACGACCTCAAGAAATACGGCACCGTCACCGTGGACCACGACATGTGCATAATCTGCGTGGTGGGTGACATGGACTGGGAGAACGTGGGCTTCGAATCCCGCGCCACCCAGGCACTCCGCGACATCCCCGTGCGAATGATCTCCTACGGCGGAAGCAACTACAACATTTCCTTCCTGGTCAAGGACGAGGACAAGGCACGCGCACTCCGGGCACTCAGCAAATCCCTCTTCGAAGACAATGCTTAAGGGCAGTTTCCCGGTCGGGGAGTTCGCGGGCATGCGCACCCCGTTCTATTACTATGACATGCCGCTGCTGCGCAGGACCCTCGCCGAGGTCACCGCGCAGGCGTCACGTCATCCGGACTATCACGTGCACTACGCCATCAAGGCGAACTTCAACCCCGTGATACTCAGGACGATATCCGCCGCCGGACTGGGCGCCGACTGCGTCAGCGGGGAGGAGATCAAGGTCGCGCTGGCATCCGGCTTCAAGGCGGACGGCATAGTCTATTCCGGGGTCGGCAAGAGCGACGCCGAGATCAGCTTCGCGCTCGGCGCGGGCATCAGCCGCTTCAACGTGGAATCCTCCGCTGAGTTGGAGGTGATCGCGGAGATCGCCGCCGGGATGGGCCTCAAGGCTCCGGTCAGCCTCCGCGTCAATCCCGATGTAGGCGCGCACACCCACGCCAACATCACCACCGGCCTTGCCGAGAACAAGTTCGGAATAAACTACGAGCAGCTGGAAGGCGTCATCCGCCTCGCGCTCAGCCTGCCTTCCATAGACTACAAGGGCCTGCACTTCCATATCGGCTCCCAGATCCTGGACATGATGGACTTCGTGGCGCTGTGCAACCGCATCAACCAGCTGGCGGTCAGCATACGCGGCCTCGGCCTGCCCCTCGGCGACATCAATGTGGGCGGCGGCCTCGGCATCAACTACCAGCACCCCAACCATCTGGACATAGCCGGCTTCGAGGCCTATTTCGCCACCTTCCGCAAGCATCTGGTGCTGCCCCGCGGCACTGCGGTGCACTTCGAGCTCGGCCGCAGCATAGTCGCGCCCTGCGGCAGCCTCATCTGCCGCGTGCTCTATGTCAAGGAAGGCACGACCCGCAAATTCGCGATAGTGGACGGCAGCATGACCGAACTCATACGCCCTGCGCTCTACAAGGCCTACCACCGCGTGGAGAACATTTCCTCGGACGAGCCGGAAGAGATCTACGACGTCGTAGGTCCCGTTTGCGAGAGTTCCGACGTCTTCGTGAAGGCCACGGCCATAGACCGCTGCCACCGCGGGGATTTCATGGCCATACGCAGCGCCGGCGCATACGGCGAATCGATGGCCTCCAACTACAATTGCAGGCCGTTCCCCGAGTCTTTCTATTGGGAAGGCAAGGCTACTGCGGATCCACGTCCAGAATGATGTGGCTCTGGTATTTCCGCGCCTGCTCGAACTCGCCGACAGCCTTGTAGATTTCCGCTTTCCTGGCTGCCAGGGATGCATCCCGAGGCAGTACGAGCCTGATTTTCATAGTATCTTCCGCCACCTGGACCGCTGAGGGTCGGGTCTGCAGCAATTGCTTCCGGCCACCCAACGCGCCGGCGAGATCCCCGGCCATCAGCGCCAGCCTCCGGGCGTTGGCGTCACCTATCGTGACGTCCACCATCCTGGTATAGGGCGGGAATCCGAATTGCTTGCGCTCGGCCATCAGGTCCTCCGTGCTGCGGGTGCTGCTGAACCTTTCGCCCACGGCCGTCTGGATGATGACCCGCGGTGCCAGTGCAGACAGCCCTGCAACCAGCTGCAGCGCCCTTTCGTCCGCCCTGAAATCGTCCCTGGAGACCATTGCGTCCGCCTGCATCACGGCAATCAGACCGGCTCCTCCGGGGCCTTCCCGCTTCAGTTCCTGCATGGTCATCACGACTATGTCGTCCCTGCCGGGGAAAAGTTCCGCCACCTGAGCCTGCAGTTCGTCCGGCTTCTCCCAGCCGCGTATCAGCACCACCTTGCCGCTTTCTCCGGGAGTCTCATCCCCGAAATCGCCGCCTATCGCCCTGATGAGCACCCTCGAGAAGGCTCCCACCATCCCGTTCTTGCGCCTTTC
>CADAFW010000041.1 GCA_902787295.1 uncultured Bacteroidia bacterium | reverse complement strand
TTGACGCCTATGGCCCTGTTGTCGGCCACGGCTACGATAAGACATTTTTCCATCATACTGCTACTGGTGCTTTGATTGCCGGCCAGGGGTCGTAGCCCTCGAGGGTGAAGTCTTCGTACTTGAAGTCGAAGATGCTGCGCACCTCGGGATTGAGCTTCATCACCGGAAGCGGGCGGGGCTCACGGGAGAGCTGCTCGCGGACCTGGTCGAAATGGTTGAGATAGATGTGCGTGTCGCCTGTCGTGTGTACGAACTCCCCCGGCTTCAAATCGCATACCTGCGCGATCATCATCGTCAGGAGGGCGTAGGATGCAATGTTGAACGGCACGCCGAGGAAGGTGTCCGCGCTGCGCTGGTAGAGCTGGCAGGAGAGCCGGCCCTCCGCCACGTAGAACTGGAAGAAGCAGTGGCAGGGCGGAAGCGCCATCTTGTCCACGTCGGAGGGGTTCCAGGCGCAGACTATCATGCGGCGCGAATCGGGATTCTCCCTGATGGTCCGGATGACGTCGGACAGCTGGTCTATGCTGCGGCCGTCCGGCGTCTGCCAACTGCGCCACTGCTTGCCGTACACCGGCCCGAGGTCACCGTTTTCGTCGGCCCACTCGTCCCAGATGCTGACCTTGTTGTCGTGCAGGTAGCCGATGTTGGTGTCGCCGCTGATGAACCACAGCAGCTCGTGGATTATGGAGCGCAGGTGCACCTTCTTGGTGGTCAGCAGGGGGAAGCCCTCGCTGAGGTCGAAGCGCATCTGGTGGCCGAAGATGCTCTTCGTGCCCACGCCGGTGCGGTCGCTCTTGACCACGCCGTGGTCCATTATTTCGCGGAGAAGGTCGAGATATTGTTTCATCGTACGCTGAATGCAAAGATTATGGCCTCGCGGAAGACCTTGCCGGGCTTGAGCACGGTGCCGGGGAAGTCCTTGTTGTTGGGGCTGTCCGGGAAGTGCTGGCACTCCAGGGCGACGGCGTCGTAGTCGTGGTAGATACGGCCCCTCTTGCCCACGGGGCAGCCCTCGAGGTAATTGCCGGTATAGACCTGGATGCCAGGCTGGGTGGTGGTGACGGTGAGCACGCGGCCGGAGCGCTTGCTCCAGAGCTCTGCGGCTTCCTGGAGCTGGCCGGGGATGTATCCCTTGACCGCCCAGCAGGCGTCGTAGCCCTTGCCGTAGTTGAGCGCGGGGAAGTCCTTCTTTATGTCGCGGGCCAGGGTCTTGGGCTTGCGGAAGTCCATCGGGGTGCCGTGCACCGGCTCGAGGACGCCCGTCGGGATGAGGGTGGCGTCCGTGGGGAGGTATTCCTCGGCGTTGAGGGTGAGCCACTGCCCGAGGCCGGAGCCCTTGCAGTTGAGATTGAAATAGCTGTGGTTGGTGAGGTTGACGACGGTGGTGGCGTCAGTGCGCGCGGTGAAGGTCAGGCGGAGTTCGTTGTCCTCGCTCCAGTCGTAGCGCGCCACTACCACCAGGTTGCCGGGATAGCCCATCTCGCCGTCGGCGGAGACATACTTGAATTCCACCCCGCCCTTGCGCTTGCGGGATTCCCAGACCTTGTTCTGGAAGCCCTCGGGGCCGCCGTGCAGATGGTTGGGACCGTTGTTTATCGGGAGCTTGTATTCCTTGCCGGCAATCGTGAGCCTGCCGCCGGCGATGCGGTTGGCATAACGGCCGGGGCACTTGCCCGCGCAGGGGCCGTCGGCGAAATAGCTCTCGGCCTTGCCGTAGCCGATGACCACGTCCCCGAGCTTGCCGTTCCTGTCGGGAACGTTGATGGAGACGATCGCGGCTCCTATGTTGCTGACCACCGCCGAAGCGCCGGAGGCATTGGTGAGCGTGTATTTGTAGATGGGGGTTCCGTCTGCGGTGCGGGACCAAAGTTTTCTGGATACGGTTGCCATGGTTATATGTGTTTCAGTTTTGTTCCTGTGCTATGCGGTCCAGGAAGGCGAGCACCCTTTCCGTGGGCGCATCCTTCATCACTATCCTGTATTCCCTGTCCAGCAGGTAGAGGGAAGGGATGGCGCGGACGTCGTAGATCTGCTCCTCGCGGATGATGCCGGCGAACTCGTAGCCGGTGACCCAGTTCCGCGGATAGACCGGCTCGTAGGCCTTCCAGGCGGATATGTCCTCGTCGATGTAGACGTTCACGACGGCCAGCGTCCCGGCCGCGATAAACGCGTCCAGGTAGGGGCGGGAGGTAAGGTCGTCTATGATGGACTTGCAGGCGTCGCAGCCCGGGTTGGAGAAGAAAAGCAGTATGTATTCCGCCTTCACGCCGTGAAGATTACGTATGCGGCCCCTCGCGTCCTTGATGCGGAAGTCCGGAGCCACTTCGCCGTGCCTGTTGATGGCGCACATCCGCGCCTGGTACACGTAGCCGGCACGCAGGTCCTCCCTGGTGTTATGGGATGTGGCAAGCCCCTGCACGAAAGGCAGGAAAAGGTCCTCGTTGCGGTAGGGGGAATTCGGGTCGTAGAGGTAGCGCGCGACGTTTTCCGAGAAACGCAGGTAGAAGAGCGAATCCTCCGGCATGGAGTCCTGCTTGGCGTCGATCGCCCGGAAAAGGGCTCCCACGCTCTTCTGCGCCGCTTCGAGCGGAAGGTGGTCCAGCAGGTCGACGTATGCGGCCATGTGCCTCTCCACGTCCTCCTTGCCCACTCCGAGTATGGTCTCCTTGCCGGTCTTGCCTTCCCCGGCCAGATATGCGTCCCAATAGTGCGCCGCGAGATAGTCCAGTATCTCGGCCTGGTCCGTATAAACCGACGGGACGCTCACCTCCGGGAACGGCCGGGTTTCCGGCTGCGGGGAGGCCTTCTTCGCGCTCCGGCCCCCGCAGGAAGCGAGGACGAGGGCGACAACGGCTATGAGTGCAATCCTTCTCATCAGAGGGGTAAAGTTAGCCAAAAATCATTAGATTTGTAATGATTATGAACGGTTTCGCGAGATTTCTGGCCATCGCCGCAGCGCTTTTCACGGCGGCGCTTCCGCTGCGGGCGCAGTTCTACGGCGTGGGCACCGATGCCGGCGGCCTGAAATGGTACAGCGTGGAGACCGCGAACTACAAAGTGATCTATCCCGCCGGCACCGATTCCCTGGCAAGGGTGATGGCCACCCGGCTGGAGCAGGCGAGGATCCCGGTGGGCGGCACCATAGGCTTCGTTCCCAACCAGTTCTACCGCCGGAAGATGCCCGTGGTGATGCACACCCGCACCGGCTACAACAACGGAATGGTCACCTGGATCCCCCGCAGGCTGGAAATCCTCGCCGTCTATGATGCATACGACCCTTCCCCGCTGAACGCATACAAGGAACTCGCCGTCCACGAAAGCAGGCACATCGCCCAGATGCAGTTCGGGCGCGACACCTGCTTCCGCGCCTTCAACTTCCTGTTCGGAGAACTCGCCTCGGGCGCGGTGTCGGCGGTCTACGGCGGTCCCACCTTCTTCGAGGGCGACGCGGTGACGGCCGAGACGGCCCTTACCGGCAGCGGACGCGGGCGCACGGCGGATTTCCTGGAATACATCCGGGCGAGCTTCGACGAGGGCGACTTCCGCAACTACTGGCGCTGGCGCTTCGGCTCCAACCGGCTCTTCACCCCGGACCAGTACCGCGTGGGCTACATCTCCGTGGCCGGAATGCGCGCATTCTATGACGCGCCCGACTTCAGCGCACGCTTCTACAAGCACATCCACGACCACCACGGCTGGAGCATATATCCCTTCGAGAAGACCGTCAGGAGCATCAGCGGAAAGGACTTCCGCAGCACCTTCGCGGCCATCTCGGACACGCTGGGACGCATCTGGAGCGCCGAGGCCGACAGCCGCGCCCCGTACACCCCCGCCTGCCAGCTTACGGCGACGGAAAAGAACTTCACGGCCTACGCCGGAACGGTCTATGCCGACGGTGCGCTCTATTCCGTCCGCAGCGGCATGGCGGACGCCCACACCCTGGTGAAGATAGACCGGAAGGGCCACGTAACCCGCATCGGTCCGTTCGCGTCCTCCACATCCCGCCTGCGTTACGATCCCGAGGGCGGGCGCATCTGGTGGAGCGAATACCGCCGTGACCCGCGCTGGGCACTCCAAGCAACGTCCGTGATAAGGTATATGGGTCCCGACTGCAAATACCGGGATTTCGCCGCCGGCTCTCGCCTCTACAACCCGGCCCCGCACGGCACCCGCCTGAGCGCTACCGAATACCCCGAGGACGGCAGTTCCGCCATCGTGGTCTTCGACTCCGGCAGCGGGGAAAGGCTCTCTTCCCGCCGCTCCCCGGACGGGATGCAGTTCGTGGAAAGCGCCTGGGCCGGCGACGAGCTCTACGTCAGCGCGATAGTGGACGAAGGCATGGGAATATGGCGCCTGGAGGGCCTGGAAGAGGTTCTCCCGCCCCAGCCGGTGAAGATCAAGCAGCTTACCGGGCAGGACGGGCTGCTGCATTTCGTGAGCGACAGGAGCGGGGCCGACGAGGTCTATTCCCTCGACCCGCGAGACGCCGCCCTCGTGCAGCTCACATCCTCCCGCATCGGCTCCTCGGAATATGCATTCGGCGGCGATACGCTCTATGTTTCCCGGCTCCGCAGGGACGGCAGGATGATCTACGCCAGCGCCGTGGACAGCCTCCGCGGCACCCCCGTCCGCTGGACCGACCGCCACCGCTATCCCATGGCGGAGGAGCTCAGCGCCGGCGAGCCGCAACCCATCGTGGAGAGCCCGGTGCAGGTCGGCGATCCCGTGCACTATTCAAAGTTGGGACACCTGGTGAACGTCCACTCCTGGCTGCCGGTCTGGGCCGATTACGACAGGCTGGGTTCCATCAGTTTCGAGAACATCACCACCTCCGCAAACCTGGGCGCGACGGCCTTTTTCCAGAACGTCCTCGGCACCTTCTCGGGCTATGCCGGAGTCAGCCTGCTGGACGCGGATTACGGCTTCCGGCCGGCGGCGCACCTGGACTTCGTATGGGAAGGCTGGTACCCCGTGATCGAGGCCCGGCTGGACGTGAACGACTATGAACGGCGCGGCTACCAATACCTGCGCCTGACCAAGGAGGACGGCAGCAAATACATCAAGGCCAAGGCGTTCCCGATCGGAGGCCCGTCCGTCAGCGGAAGCGTCTCCACCTACCTGCCGCTCCATTTCAATTCCGGAGGCTGGCTCAGGGGTGTCATCCCGGAGCTTTCCTGGAGTTTCAGCAGCGACCTGCTCGCCAGGGCCATAGTTTCCGTCGATTCGGAAGACGACGTCCACGGCCTGCTGGCGCCAGCCGGCATAAGGGGACGCCTTACCGCCGGACTGCGCACCTTCACCATGCTGCCGACGGCCGATGCTGCCATCTACCCGCGCCTGGGCATAGGCCTCAACCTGGGCTACACCACCCGCCCGGGCCTCACCGCCTTCTACGGCGACAAGATCTACGCCCACGTCTATGGCTACCTCCCCGGCTTCACGCCGACCCAGGGGCTCAAGGCGGCGGTCGTGGCGCAGCGGGAACTCGGCAGCCCGAAATTCGGCGAGGCCTACGTGAGCTCGCTCCCGAGGGGTTTCCACAGCAAAGCCGTGAGCTCGCTGGCGGTGAAGTACCCCACCCAGGTGAAGGTCTCGCTGGACTACGGCATCCCCTTCGCTTCCGTGGACTGGGCCGGCCTGAGCCCGTGGGTGTACCTGCGCAATTTCGAACTCATCCCCCATCTGGACTGGACCTCCCTCGTGCGCAAAGACGACGCCTGCAGCCTATTCAGCGCCGGCGCGAGCCTTTCCGCGGTGCTCGGCAACCTCATCTGGATCCCGTACGACACCCGTGTCGGAGTGAGCTGTTCCTGGAATTTCGGGGACGTTTTCTCCAAGGTCGGGGAGAAGGACGCCAAGCACTTCTACTGCGGCTTCCTCTTCAGCGTCGATATGTAGTCGCGTTTTTTTCCTATCTTTACACGGATATTCTAAACCAAACCTTATGTCTGAAAACAAAACAAAGAGGGCCGGACTCCTCAGGACCGAGGACTGGCTCGCGGTATGGATCGGATTCATAATCATTGCGATAGGCATCTTCGCCGTGCTTACCGGTTCGTTTGATTTCTCGGCACTCAAATTCAAGACCTGGACCTGGGGAGAGTCCCTCTCCGAGGCTGCCGCCGCCAAGGTGGTGCCCCTCTGGACCCAGATCTGCTCCGGAGCCTTCTGGCTCCGCATGCTGGTGACCGCCGGCGTACTCGGAGTGCTGTTCACCATCGGCGCGAAACTCACCGGCGAGAAGGTGGGCAAGTTCGTCCCTGCCTTCATCGGCGTGTTCCTGCTCTCAGTGGTCGTACGCCTCATCAGCGCCGAGTTCACCCTCAACCGCTATCTCGAATGGGCATTCTGGGCATTGATCGTCGGCATGCTCATTTCCAATACGATAGGAACTCCGAAGTGGCTCAAGCCTGCGGTGAAGACCGAGTTCTACATCAAGACCGGTCTCGTGATAATGGGCTTCTCGGTGCTCTTCTCCAACATCGCCAAGTTCGGCCTCTACGGCCTCGGAATCGCGTGGGTGGTCACTCCGATTGTCATCATATTCATGTGGTGGTTCGGCACCAAGGTCCTCAAGATGGACAACAAGCCGCTCGTGATGACGATGGCCTCCGCCACCAGCGTCTGCGGTACTTCCGCCGCCATCGCGACGGGCGCCGCCAGCAAGTGCAAGAAGGATGACCTCACGATGACCATCTCCATCTCCATCATCTTCACCGTGCTGATGATGGTCCTCGAGCCCGTCCTCATCAAGGCTACGGGAATGAGCCCGATCATGGGCGGTTCCCTCATCGGCGGTACCGTGGACAGCACCGGAGCCGTGGCGGTTGCCGGTTCTGCACTCGGCGGAGAGGCTGAGAAGGCCGCCGTGCTCATCAAGATGATCCAGAACATCCTCATCGGCTTCATCGCGTTCTTCGTAGCCCTCTTCTTCGCCACCGTGGTGGACAAGAAGAACGGCGAGAAGGTGGGCGCAGGCGAGATCTGGCACAGGTTCCCGAAGTTCATCATCGGCTTCTTCGTGGCATCCCTCGTGGCTTCCTTCATCGTCCTCCCGCTCGCCGGTGCAGACCAGGTGAAGGCCATCAACGGCGTTCTCGACCAGTACAAGAACTGGTGCTTCGTGCTCGCTTTCGTGAGCATCGGCCTCGACACCAACTTCCGCGAGCTCGCGAAGCAGATGAAGGGCGGCAAGCCCCTCTGGCTCTACCTCGTAGGACAGACTTTCAACATCGCCCTCACCTTCGCCGTGGTCTGGCTGCTCCTCTCCGGAGTGCTCTTCCCGATCCCGGTGCTTGACTGATGAGCGCACGCAAGATACTCGCAAGAGTGGCCCTGATCCTCGTGGTCGCGGCCACTCTTGCCGGTGTTATCTATATTATGGTCCGCCGCCTCGGCCTCAACCCGGACTATGATTTCGGAGCCGGCGCCTACTACTATGCCGACATCCCCGAATTCGAAAAGAAACTGAACTGGGACACCTACGCCGCCAAGCTTCCCGGCTGGGTCTATTACCTGCTGTTCTTCGCCTGGGGCGCGGTGGTATGGTTCATCTGGAAGTGGGTGGAAAAGAAAAAATAGCATGAGCAAAGCATCGGTTATCTGCTCCGGCTGCAACGCCGGGCACACGATAGAGGTTCCCGCGAGCATCAATGCGGCCCGCGAGCCGGAACTCAAGGAACTCGCGCACAGCGGCGACCTCTTCACCTGGGAATGTCCGTCCTGCGGGAAGACCAACCTGGTCAGTTTCCCGCTGCTTTACCACGACCCGGACGAGAAACTGATGCTCTGGCTGGCGCCTTCCGACGACGAGGTCGCAAGGATAAAGCCGGCCCTTGACGCCGCTCCGGAGATGGAGCACTACACCCTGCGGGTGGTGGCCGGACCGGGGGACTTCCTGGAGAAGCTGAAGATCCACGAAGCCGGGCTGGACGACGTCGTCATCGAAATTTGCAAGTATGTGACCTGCAATGAGATGGAGAAGGATGTCGAACTGCGTTTCTTCCGCATGGACGGCGCCGACGGCAACCTTGTCTTCACCTATCCGAAGGACGGGCGGATGGAGATGGTCGCCGTGGGATTCAACGTCTATGAAGACTGCCGCGGCATCGTGGAGCGCAACCCGCAGATAAAAGAAGCAGCCCGGGGACTCGTTCGAATCGACCCGGACTGGCTTCGCAGATTCTTTGCCTAGGGGGCGGCGTTCTGCCCGCGTCCCCGGCTTTTTTTCTAGAGTTTCCTCGCACCGTCGGAGATGACCACGTCGTACACCTTGGGGGCGTGGCCGAACTTGGCGGTGAATTCCTTCTTGGCAGCCTCCACGAACGGAGCGTAGAGTTCGTCCTTCACGAGGTTGATGGTGCAGCCGCCGAAGCCTCCGCCCATCACGCGTGAACCGGTGACATCCATCTTGCGGGCGAGCTTGTTGAGGAAGTCGAGCTCTTCGCAGCTCACTTCATAGAGCTTGCTCATTCCGAAGTGGGTCTGGTACATCATCTCGCCGACGGTCTCGTAGTCGTCCCTTTCGAGGGCGTCGCAGACGTCGAGCACGCGCTGCATCTCGCCTATCACGTATTCCGCACGGATGAAGTCCTCTCCGCTGATCTCACCGCGGACTTCCTCAAGCCAGATGCGCTTGCAGTCGCTCAGGGTCTCGATCTCGGGGTGGTTCTTCTTGATGGCCGCAGCAGCGCGCTCGCAGGACTGGCGGCGGAAGTTGTAGGCCGAGGAAGCGAGTTCGTGCTTGACGCAGGAATCCACCAGGACGAGCCTGTAGCCCTTGGGGTTGAACGGGAAGTACTTGTATTCGAGGGTCGCGCAGTTCAGGCGGATGAGGTTGCCGGCCTTGCCGAAGCAGCTTGCGAACTGGTCCATGATGCCGCAGTTCACGCCGCAGTAGTTATGCTCGGTGCTCTGTCCGATCTTGGCGAGCTCGGCGAGTTCGATGCCGTTCTTGAAGAGGTCGTTGATGGCGAACGCGAAGCAACTTTCGAGCGCCGCGGAAGAGCTGAGTCCGGCTCCGAGGGGAACGTCGCCCGCGAACACGGTGTCGAAGCCCTCCACCTTGCCGCCGCGCTTGATGGTCTCGCGGCACACGCCGAACACGTAGCAGGCCCAGGCCTTCGCCGGCTTGTCCTCCTCGTTGAGGCCGAACGTGCACTCCTCGTCATAGTCGAGGGAATATGCGCGCACCTTGTCGGTTCCGTTGAGCTTGATCTCGGCGACGATGCCCTTGTCTATGGCACCGGGGAATACGAAACCGCCGTTGTAGTCGGTGTGTTCGCCGATGAGGTTGATACGTCCGGCTGAAGCATAGGCTGCTCCTCCTTCGCCGTAAAGGGAGACGAATTTCTCGTGGATTTTGGTCTGCATGTCCATATAGTTGGTTTTTAGTTTTTGCGTATCAACAAATATAGCAAAAAAATCAGCCATATCACAGCGCTACGGGGCTATGCTGACGCAGATGGGCAGATGGTCGCTCACGCCGCCTTTCCAGCGGGGTCCGGAGTAGGTCCTGCGGGGTTTCACGCCCCCGTATGCCCGGTCTTCCTCCAGCAGGAAGGGGAAAGCGAGGACGGTCTCCTCCGCCACGCCCGACCCACGGTAGAAGCAGCCGTCTATCTTCTCCCATTCCCCGTTGTATTTAATGGTGCCGCGGGAAGAGGAATGGGACGGTGGGGATTTGGCGGGGGCCTGGGGGGCGTTGGAGGGGCCGTCATTGCCCGGCTGCGCCCGCCTGGACCGGACGACGCCCGGATCCGCGCCGTTGCGCCAGACGTCATCGTTGAAATCCCCGACGCAGAGGATCCGGCGGCAGCCCGCCTGCACAAGGGAGTCGACGAGGGCGTCCATCCGCGCCATCGCAACGCTCCTTCCCGATCCGCCCGCCGAGCCGACCTTGGACGGGTGGTGGTTGACCAGGATGGCGATGCTGTCGAAAACGGCCACCAGGATGTCCCGAGTGGGGATTACCGCGCCGGCGGAATCGTACAGGTGCTTCGCTTCCGCGCGGACTTGCCCGAGGGTCGACGGCCTGTAGAGCAGGGCGCAGTCTATCCCGCGGCGGTCGGGAGAATCGAAGTGGACGATCGCGTAATCGGTTTTGCGCAGTATGGTCTCGCGGAGCAGTCCCGTGAGCGCCTTGCGGTTCTCCACCTCCGCGAAGCCCACCACGTCCGGAAGGCGTCCCAGTTCCGCCGCTGCCGTTCCTGCCGCCATTGACGCCCTTTCCGCGCCTTCCGCCCGCTCCGCCCACTCCGTCCCTGCCGCCTGTTCCGCCCGTTCCGCCGATGCCGCCCGTTCCGCCCGCACCGCCCACTCCGTCCCTGCCGCTGCCGCTGCCGCCAGGATGGTCTTTGCAATGGCGTTACACTTGCGCAGATAGCGCCTCCGCGTCCAATGCCGGCTGCCGAAGGAAGAGAACTCCTCCTCCGAGCCGCCCTGTCCCTCGGATTTGTAATGGAAGAAGTTCTCCACGTTCCAGAACATCACCAGAAGCGTGTCCGGGCGGGGGTCCGCCGCAACCAAGGAAGGCTCGGGAATCAGAAACAAAAGCAGAAGCAACCGTAGGCGCTTCGGCCACCTGCAAGTCCCGGCGGACATGACGGCGCGTCGACGATCAACCCGCGCGTACTTAATAGATCGTTGATTCATAGTGTTGATTCATAGTTCAGTTTAAGGTTCAGGCACAAATGTGCGAATCATTC
>CADAFW010000040.1 GCA_902787295.1 uncultured Bacteroidia bacterium | reverse complement strand
CTCTTCTTCGACCCCGCCACCGGCACCTACCTGGACGGTTCGGACACCGACCACCGGGCACTGCACGCCACCATGTTCCCGCTGGCCCTCGGCCTGGTCCCGGAGGAGAACGTGAAGGACGCGCTGCGCTTCATCGAGGGCAAGGGAATGGTCTGCAGCGTCTATGGCGCCCATTTCCTGCTCGAAGGGCTTTATGAATACGGTGATGCCGGATATGCGCTTTCGCTGATGACTTTCCACGGGGAATGCAGCTGGTACAATATGATACGGGAGGGCGCCACTATGACGATGGAGGCCTGGGGACAGAAGTACAAGCCGAACCAGGACTGGAACCACGCCTGGGGAGCGGCTCCGGCAAGCGCAATCCCCCACCGCCTGATGGGCGTGAGGCCGCTAGAGCCGGGCGGTACGCTCGTGGAATTCAGGCCGCAGCCGGGCGGGCTGGAGTTTGCCGAGGCGCTGGTCCCTATGAAGCCGGGCGGCGTGAAATGCTCCTTCCGCAGGGGCGGGAACGGGAAATACACCTATAGTATAACAGTGCCGGAGGGCATGCGCGCACGCATAGTCCTGCCGGGACGCAAGCCGGTGGAAAAGGCCGCCGGGACATACATATTCCGAGGTAAATGATCCGGAAACGATTCGATATGCTGCAGAAAACGATTGATGCGGTGAAGCGTGCCGCCGACTATATGGTCACGGACGGCTTCAGCATAGAGCGGAAAGGCTCGGTGGTGAACATAGTCACGTCCTCCGACGTGGCGGTCCAGAATTATCTCTGCAAGGAACTCGCCAGGATCATCCCCGGCTGCGGGTTCTATTGCGAGGAGGAAAACGTCCACGATCCGGATAAGGAATACGTGTGGGTTATAGACCCGATCGACGGTACGGCGAATTATGCCAGGGGCATTGACGCCTGCTGCATCTCCGTCGCGCTGCGGCACGCCGGCGAAACCGTCCTCGGAGTGGTTTACAGCCCTGCCAGGAACGAGCTGTACTATGCCGAAAAGGGCTCCGGCGCCTGGATGAACGGAAAAAGGATCCACGCCTCCGGAAGGAGTTTCAAGGAATCCATCCTGTGCACGGCGATGAGCATCTACCGCAAGGAGTACGCGCAGACCTGCAGCGATATCATAATGGACACCTTCTTCCAGGCCAACGACGTGCGCCGTTTCGGCAGTGCGGCGCTGGAACTCTGCTTCCTTGCGCGCGGCCTGTGCGAGCTGTTCTTCGAGATGCGCCTGCAGCCTTGGGATTATGCCGCCGGGATACTCATAGCCGAGGAGGCCGGGGGCGTGGTCAGCAGCCTGGACGGCCGGAGTCCGCGCTACGACGGGCCGGACCTGATCTGCGGAGGCAACAATGCGGAGAACCACTCGAAGTTCCTCGGAATCGTGCGGAAGCACCTGGATTCCATTCCATATATTGATTGAAAATATTTGGAAAATGTCAGGAAATCACTATCTTTGCGCCCGATTTAAACACTAGTGTATTTATGAAAACAGGAATCCATCCCGAAACCTACCGACTTGTAGCTTTCAAGGATATGTCAAACGAGGACGTGTTCATCACCCGCTCCTGCGCCAACACCAAGGAGACCATCGTGATCGACGGCGTTGAGTACCCCCTCGTAAAGCTTGAGATTTCCAACACTTCTCATCCTTTCTACACCGGCAAAGTCAAGATCGTCGACACCGCCGGCCGAGTTGACCAGTTCTATCAGCGTTACAAGTCCCGCAAGAAGTAATTCGAGCGTCGCAATAGGTGAAAACAGGTTGCCAATAGTTGGCAACCTGTTTTATTTTCGCGCGCTTCGACTGTTTACGTCAACTCCTCCAGCGTGTTGCGCTTGGGATTGTTCCACTTTCCGTAGACTTCGCTGACGTTGCCGGAAGTGATGAAGCTTTCGATGCCGTTGGTCTTGATGTAGTTCATCAGGGAGGCGAATTCGGTGTTGGAGAGGATGGTCTGCAGTTCCACGTGCTCCTTGCCGGAATAGCCGCCGATGAGCGGGAAGAGGCTGCAGCCCCTGTCGAGCTCGTCTATGATGTAGCGGCGGAGCCTTTCGTACTCGGGCGTGATGACGCACACGCGCTTCTTGCGGTTGAGGCTGGTCATGAAATAGTCCACCGCGAGGCCGTTGATCCAGGTGCCGATGATGCCGATGACCACCATGCGGAAAGGGTTGATGGCGAAGGCGCTGCAACAGATGAGCGCGCCTGCCACGGTGACGGAAGTGCCGATGTCGAAGTGGAGGTATTTGTTGACTATCTTGGCAATGATGTCGAGTCCGCCCGTGGAAGCGTTGATATTGAAGAGGATGGCCTGGGCGATGCTGAGCAGCAGCACGAAGCACAGGAGGTCAAACCAGGGGTCGCCCATCAGCGAGGTGGAACCGGCTTCGGCGACCTTCTCGAAGGGCAGGACGGCCGCCCAGAAGTCCATCAACGGGCCGAGGATCATGGCGGTATAGACCGTCTTCAGGCCGAACTCCTTCCCTATCAGGAACCACGCGAGCACGAGCAGCACGGCGTTGATCAGCGTGACCATCCAGGAGACCTTGAAAGCGATCCCGAAATTGGACAGGACGGTGGCAAGCACGATAGAGAGGCCGGATATGCTGCCGATGATGAGTTTGCTGGGCCAGGTAAGGACCTGTTTGAGTGAATCCTTCATTTGTTACTAGTTTTGAGCGCCCAAAGATAACAATTATACATTATTTCGTAAATTAGTGCGTCATTTCGTAACCATGCACCCCGGCGAACCAGACCCCGGGTGCGTCGGTTGCGGAGGAGGAGGTGGCATAAGGCCGACTCCCCAGAATCCTTCGCCAGGCCCGGAATTTGCAGGGATAAAGATTACCGGAGGGACTGATAATCAAGTAAATAATCTTATGAAGGTTTTTACGAACTCCAAGGTTAAAGATTACGCGCCCATCAATGCTTTGTTTAATAAACTCAACGAAAAAAAAGTTTCTAGCACAATTCAAAAAAAGGTTGAGGTAAGCGGGAAGAATATGGCGGCATCTTGTTCTCCTCCGGATGCCTACGGCAGGATATAATGAAACAGTTTTTATTTATTATTGTCATTTTTGTTTTCTCGGTCGTCGATGCGATGTGCCAGGATTATTATTCTGGCAATACTCGCATCAGGGGTGAAATTTTGGAGTATATTATTCATCATAAGGATTACCAGTCTTTCCAAGTAATAGATTTGGATAATGCTGACAATGTCCTTTCCAACCAGAACCCGTATGATACTGTCGCAAAACAGTATTATTCAGAAGCCTTGCATCCAATGCCACATGCGCAGCCGAATTACGACTCGTTAGATGCGATTGTGGCCTCTATTTTTTCTGATGACGACAAGGCCAGGTACTTTAGTAAAGATTGTCGTTTAATGGTTACATTCCGTGTCGACCCGCATACCCGACATGCAAAAGAAATGAATTTCGGCTTGTATTATGATTCTGACAATAATCAGATCCTTTCTCTCCCCATCTCCAAGATAGAACAACTGGAAATAGCCTTGAAGAAAGACCTGCTGTTTTATGTCCATGAAAGAGGCAAGGACGCAGACTTCCTTATTCTCTCCGGCCGCATTCTCTGATAGAGGTTCCTTACTATGCGAAAACACGCAGCCATACTCACTGCCGCTATTTTGGCTCTCTGCACCCCGGCGAAGGCGTCCGGCGGAGTGGACAGCCTCTTCTTCGACGCCAGGGGCACCTTCCAGGCACCTTCCACCAGGAAATCAACAACGGCACCTACGGCAGCAGGCTGCAGGCGGACTACCTCAACTTCCACGTTTTCGGCCACATCACCGACAACGTATCCTTCCGCATACGCCAGCGCCTCAACACATGGATAGACGAGCAGAATCCCTTCCGCGCCACCGACTGGATGTGCATAAACTGGCAGGCCACCGACAGATGGGCTTTCTCGGCGGGAAAGACAGCGATCATGATCGGCGGCTACGAGTACGACGCCCCTCCTATCGACGTGTATTTCTACAGCCGCTTCTGCAACGACATCCAGCAGGCTTTCGCGTTCAGCGTCAACGCCACCTACACTATGCGGGACGGGCAGGATTTCACTTTCCAGATAAGCAACTCTCCCCTGACTCCCGGCTTCTCGGACACCTATGCGTTCAACTTCGCCTGGCTGGGGCATTTCGCACCGTGGTGGAAGACGATATGGAGCTACAACCTGGTGGAGGATTCCATCCACAGGAAGATCAACTACATAGCACTGGGCAACCACTGGACCTTCGGCAACGTGGCGGTGGACCTCGACCTGATGGACAGGGCGTCGCTCAGCCAGAGGAACCTGTTCTCGGACTACACCTTGATCACCAAGCTGATATGGAACACCGGAAAGTGGAACTGGTGCGCCAAAGCCGGTTATGAAAGCAACGCCGCAGAGAACGTGGATGCGGACGGACGGCCTTACGACGTGATCATAGCCCCGGGCACCAGATACCTCTACGGCGGCGTGGGAATAGAGTATTTCCCGCTGGGAGACAAGAGGATACGCCTCCACGCCACGGCCTTCCGGGACAACTATGCCAAGGTGAGCAATTTCCAGATGGGCGTCACCTGGAGATTCGACCTGATCCGGCGGAAATAGTCTTGCATAAGAGGCGCGGATTGCGTATCTTTACGTAATATGACAATCAACGCCAAAAGCATGAAAATACATCAGATCTGCGCCGCCATTATGCTGGCAGGCGCTGCAGCCGCAATCGCAGGCTGCACAGGAAAGACCAAGACACCCGCAATCGATCCCGCCAACCTGGACACCGCCACCGCACCGGGAGCGGACTTCTACCAGTACGCCACCGGCGGATGGCAGAAGAACCATCCCCTCAAGCCGGAGTATTCCCGCTACGGTTCGTTCGACATCCTCGGCGAGAACAACCAGATCCGCGTCAACGACCTGTTCAAGGGCCTGGCCGGAACCAAGGCTCCCAAGGGCAGCGAAGCCCAGAAGATAGCCGACCTCTACACGATGGGACTCGACTCCGTCCGCCTGAACGAGGAAGGCGCCGCACCGCTCAAGGCCGCGCTGAAGGAACTCGAGAGCGTGGTGGACGCGAAGACCTTCGCAGAGGCCTCAGCACGCATGGAACTCTCCGGTGAAGGCTCCATCTGGGGAGCCTACGTCACAGCCGACATGATGGACTGCAACACCAACGTCCTCTACCTCGGCCAGAGCGGGCTCGCGATGGGCAACCGTGACTATTACCTCAAGCCGGAGAATGAAGCCCTCCGCAACGGCTACAGGGCATTCCTCGAGAAGGTCCTCACCCTCGCGGGCGTGGAAGACGCAGCCAAGGCCGCCGAGGACGCCTACAACCTCGAGCTCGACATCGCCGAACCATACTGGTCGATGGTACAGCAGAGGGACGTGGCCGCCCAGTACAACCCGATGAGCAGCGAGGAGATCTTCGCGGCCTATCCCGAACTGCATCTGGACGCATTCTTCAGCACCCTCGGCATCCCCGCTCAGGAGAAGATCATCGTGGAGCAGCCTTCATATTTCAAGGCCATCAACGAGCTTATGCCCAACCTCAGCGGCGACAAGCTCAGGCACTACCTCCAGGCCCAGCTCGTGAGCGGCGCCTGCGGAACGCTGAGCGACGATTTCTATGCAGCCTCCTTCGATTTCTTCTCCAAGCAGATGGCCGGAATCCAGGAGCAGAAGCCCCGTTGGAAGAGGGCCATGGCCGTTCCTGACGGACTGCTCGGAGAGGCCGTCGGCAAGCTCTACGTGGAGAAATTCTTCCCCGAGAAGGACAAGCAGCACATGCTCGAGATCGTGAACAACATCCAGGCTTCCCTCAAGGAGCACATCCTCGGACTCGAGTGGATGGGCGACAGCACCAAGGCCAAGGCCGTGGAGAAGCTGGAGAACTTCACCGTGAAGATCGGCTATCCCGACAAATGGAAGGACTATTCCGACCTCGTCATCGACCCGGAGAAGAGCTACTACGAGAACGTGCAGGCCGCATCCGCATGGCACGTGGCCGACAACCTTTCCAAGCTCGGGAAGGAAGTGGACAAGACCGAATGGGGCATGAGCCCGCAGACCGTCAACGCCTACTACAACCCCAGCACCAACGAGATATGCTTCCCTGCAGGCATTCTCCAGCCGCCTTTCTTCAATCCTGACGCGGACGACGCAGTCAACTACGGAGGCATAGGCGTGGTGATCAGCCACGAGATGACCCACGGCTTCGACGACCAGGGCAGGCTCTTCGACAAGGACGGCAACATGACCGACTGGTGGACCGCAGAGGACGACGACAAGTTCAAGGAGAAGGCGGCGAAACTCGTAGCCCAGTTCGACGAGGTCGAGGTGCTCCCGGGCGTACACGCCAACGGCGCAGCCACCCTCGGAGAGAACATCGCCGACCACGGCGGACTCCGCATTGCCTACACCGCTATGGAGAATTCCTGGAAGGGCAAGGAGCCCAAGCCCATCGACGGCTTCACCGCTCCCCAGCGCTTCTATCTCTCATATGCCACCATATGGGCCCAGAACATCACCGACGAGGAAATCGCCCGCAGGACCCTCATCGACGTACACTCCCTCGGATGCAACCGCGTGAACGTATCCGTGAGGAACCTGGACACTTTCTTCGATGCGTTCGGCATCAAGGAGGGAGACCCCATGTTCCGTCCCGAGGAAGACAGGGTGATCATCTGGTAACGGACCTTGCAGACAACGACCAAAACATAACCACATGAAAAAGACACTCGCCCTTGCAGCGCTGCTGCTCGCAACGACACTCCTCGCAGGAGCCCGTGAACGTATCAATCTGGATTCCAAGCCTTTCCACAACGGAAAGATGGAATGGAAGATGGCCAAGATCGCAGATGTAAGCGCCCCCGGAGAGAAGGTATCCTCCCTCTCTTTCGACGACGCGTCCTGGATGGAAGCCATAGTCCCGGGAACGGTCCTCAACACCCTTGTATATAACAAGGTCTATCCTGAGCCGTACTACGGACTGAACAACAAGATAGAGTCGGGCATCATCCCCGACATCTCGGAAGTCGGCCGCGACTTCTACACCGCCTGGTTCCGCACGACCTTCAAGGTGCCGGCGGAATACGAAGGCAAGAACATCTGGATGCAGCTGGACGGCGTGAACTACCGTTCCGAAGTCTGGGTGAACGGCCATCTGCTCGCCACCACCGGAGGAATGTTCAAGCAGGAGACCGTCGACCTCACCAAGTGGGTGAAGGCCGGCGAGACCGCGGTGCTCGCGGTGAAGGTCCTCCCCGTGGACACTCCCGGCACCAAGATGCTGAAGCCCTGGGGCGCGGTGGGAGAATGGCATAACGGCGGCGACGGCGACATCGGCCTCAACACCACCATGCTGATGAGCGTGGGCTGGGACTTCACCTTCATGGACGGCATCCGCGACCGCAGCACCGGCATCTGGAAGAGCATCTGGATCTACAGCACCGGCAAGGCAAGGCTGCGCGACCCGTTCATCCGCTGCGAACTCAGCAAGCCGGGCTACGACGTGGCCAGGCAGACCGTCAGCGTGACCGTGGTCAATCCGTCCAGGGCGATGGACCCCGTGGACATCACCGTGCGCGGCGAGATCGTGGGCGAAGGCATCAGCTTCGAGAAGACCGTCTCCGCCTACAGGGGCGCCCAGCTCGAGGTGACCTTCACCCCGGACGAATACAAGCAGCTCGTAATGAAGAACCCGCGCCTCTGGTGGCCGGTCAACAAGGGCCCCCAGAACCTCTATGACCTGAAGCTGACCGCACTCGTGGACGGAGAGGTCTGCGACGAGATCGGCACCCGCTTCGGCATTCGCGAGATCGTCTCCGACTGCAACACTCCCGACGGCTCCCGCTGCTTCTACGTCAATGGCAAACGCATCTTCATCCGCGGTTCCAACTGGATCCCGGAGGCCATGCTGCGCATGTCCGACAAGCGCACCGAGACCGAGCTCAGGTTCACCCGCCAGTGCGGCATCAACCTGCTCCGCTTCTGGGGCGGCGGCATCTTCGAAAGAGAGAGGTTCTACGAGCTCTGCGACGAACTCGGCATCCTCATCTGGCAGGAATTCTGGATGTCCGGCGACTGCAACCACGCCCAGGACCAGGATCTCTATCTCGCCAACGTCAAGTCCGTGGTGAAGCAGATACGCAACCATCCCGCACTCGCCTACTACGTGGCCTCCAACGAGAGCACCGAGGTCACCGGAATGAAGGAACTCATACTCAGCCTGGACGGCACCCGCGGCTACCAGATGCAGTCCGAATGCGACGGCGTGCACGACGGCAGCCCTTACAAGCAGGTCAACCCGATGCGCCATTACGAGAACACCGCATCCGAGCGCGGCAGCCGCGTGGACGGCTTCAACCCCGAATACGGCTCCCCCTGCCTCCCTACCGTGGAGTGCCTGCGCGAGATGATGGACGAGAAGGACCTCTGGCCCATCAACAAGGAAGTCTGGGACTACCTCGACGGCGACGGCTTCACCCAGATGTCCACCACCTGCAAGCAGCTCATCGACGAATACGGCGAGTCCTCCGGCATAGACGAATACGCCCAGAAGGCCCAGTTCCTCGGAGCGATGAACTACAAGAGCATATGGGAAGTATGGAACTACAACAAGCTCGGCTACGGCGACAGGTGGGCTTCCGGAGTCCTCTTCTGGTACCACAACAACGCCATCAGGCACGTGGGCTCCATGATGTGGGACTGGTCCCTCGAGCCCATGGCGTCGCTCTTCGCGGCGCAGAACGCCCTCGAGCCGCTCCACGCCCAGTTCGACTACCTGAAGAACACCGTTTCCGTGGTCAACGACTACTACAAGGCCTTCAAGGACTACAAGGTGACCGCCACCGTCTATGACCTGAACGGCAAGGTGTTCAGCAGCAAGTCCGCCACCGTGGACCTGCCCGAGGACGGCGTGGCCAACGACGTGATCACGCTCGAATTCCCCGAGAAGCTCACCCAGGTTCACTTCATCAAGCTCCGCCTCTTCGACGAGACGGGCAAACAGGTATCCGACAACTTCTACTGGAGGTCCAAGGACAAGTATGAAGGCATGACGACCCTCACCGGTCCCTGCGCCTCCGGATTCCAGAGCATCAAGGACATGCCGAAGGCCAAGCTCGGCTACCGCGCATCCTTCAGCCGTGACGCGGAGAAGCAGGTCGTGACCGTCACCGTACGAAACAGGACGGGCCACGTCGCATTCTTCAACCAGATCCAGCTCCTGGACGAAGCCGGCAAGCCCGTGAGGCCGTCATTCTATACGGACAACTTCTTCTCCCTCGTTCCGGGCGAGCAAAAGACCGTCACAATAGAGACCGCCCTCGAGGACGTCCACGGACCGCTCAAGCTCAAGGTACGCGGCTGGAACACCAATACATTCGAATACGCAATTCCTTAACATTAAAGATGAAAAAGGCGCTGCTCCTTTCCCTGTCCATCCTCGCCGCGTTCACGCTGGCAGCCCAGGATGACGAACATTCCGGCCTCGAATGCACCAGCCTCATTGCAGGCAGGCTCGCCACCACCGACGGATCGGTCATCACCTCCCACACCTGCGACGGCACCTCCCATACCTGGGTGAACATCGTGCCCGCCGCGGACCACAAGAAAGGCGAGATGACGCCGCTCCGCAAGAACTGGCGCAAGACCCGCTTCGTCACCGACACCGTCGGCATCAAGGTCGTGGGCGAGATTCCGCAGGTGAGGCATACCTATTCGTATGTCAACACCGGCTACCCTTGCCTCAACGAGAAGCAGGTGGGCATCGGGGAAACGACTTTCGGCGGCCCCGACACGCTGATCAACAGGAGCAACCCTCTTCTCATCGAGGAGCTTGCCAGGCTGGCGCTCGAGCGCTGTGACAATGCGCGCGACGCGGTGAAGCTGATGGGCGAACTGGCCGAGAAATACGGCTACGGCGACAGCGGCGAATGCCTTACCGTCTCCGACAAGAACGAGGTCTGGCAGTTCGAGATCACCGGCAACGGAAAGAATGCCGTAGGTGCCATCTGGGCGGCCCAGCGCATTCCTGACGGGCACATAGGCATCTCTGCGAACATTCCGCGCATAGGCAGGATCGACCGCAGGGACAAGGCCAATTTCATGGCTTCGGACAATCTCGAGCAGGTCTGCAAGGAATACGGCCTCTGGGACGGCGAAAGCGAATTCGTCTTCTGGAAGGCCATCAAGTGCGACTATGCCCGCGGCAAGAATTTCCGCGAGCGCGAGTTCGAAGTGTTCCGCACGCTGGCCCCCTCCCTCGGCCTCACATACGACATGCCCGAGATCCCGTTCAGCGTCAAACCCGACTCGCTCGTGGACGTACGCAAGGTGATGGAGGTCCTGCGCGGAACCTACGAGGGCAATGAATTCGACATGTGCAGGAACTGGCTCATCGAGGTGCCAGAGAAGGACGGCGTGCCGGCCCACAAGGAGATCAGCCCGCTTGCCAATCCCTGGCTCACCACCACGATGCGCAACACCCTCAATACCATAGCTCCCGGCACGATAGAGTTCAGCCGCACCCTCGCGGTGGCCTGGTGCTCCTATTCCACCGTCATCCAGAGCCGCGCCTGGCTTCCCGACGGCATAGGCGGAGTGGTATGGTACGCTGTGGACAATCCCGCCCAGAGCCCCCGCATTCCCATTTTCTGCGGCAGCAGCACGCTCCCGAAGGCATTCGAGAACTGCGGCCAGAAGCAGTATGTGCCGGATTGCGTCCTGTGGGAATTCCGCCGGGCGAACAAGCTCGCGACCCTCTCCTGGCAGACCACCAAGAAGGAATTCCACGACACGGTCATAATGATGGAAGACAAGGCTTTCGAGGGTCTCGCCGGACTCGAGGATGCCTACAAGAAGGCCAGGAAGGCCGACAAGCCTGCCGTGCTGGACGCCTACACCACCCGGGTGCACGACGAATGCGCGGCAAAGTGGATGGAACTGGAACAGAAGTACTGGCTGATGTTCGGCCGGGGCTTCTAGCATTAAAAGGTAAAATGATATGAAAAGGATAACGACGCTTGCAGCCCTGGCGCTCCTGGGCTTCACCGCCATGGCCCAGGGCCGGATCGAAGACAATTTCCTCGAACCGCCCAGGGACTGCCATCCGCGCGTATGGTGGCACTGGATGAACGGAAACATCTCCAAGGACGGAATCAAGAAGGACCTCGAATGGATGGACCGCGCAGGAATTGCCGGTTTCCACAACTTCGACGCCGGATTGGAGACCCCGCAGATAGTGGACCACAGGATCACCTATATGACCCCGGAATGGAAGGAATGCTTCAACTACGCCATAGACCTGGCCGATTCCCTCGGAATGGAGGTCACGATCGCCAGTTCCCCGGGCTGGAGCGAGACCGGAGGGCCGTGGGTGAGCCAGGAGGATGCGATGAAGAAGATAGTCTGGAACACCACGGTCATAGACGGGTCCAGGCGCTTCAGGGGCGCGCTTCCCGCAGGCAGCACGATGTTCGGGGACTACCCCGGCAAGCGCAGGGTCACCAATGAGAAGGCACCCTGCGAGGAGAACTGGTACCGCGACATCGCCGTAATCGCTGTGAAGCTGAACGATGCCGACAGGACGATGGATGAGATGGGCGCCAAGGTCAGCACCAGCAACGGGATCGACGGCGCTTTCCTCCATGACGGGGACCTCAACACCTGGCACCCGGTCACTCCCGATGCAGGCGGACACGCCTGGATATGCTACGAATTCCCCGAGCCCACCACCGTCAAGGCCTGGTTCCAGTCGTTCAACGAAAGCACCGACGGCCACAGGTACGCCAGGACGCTCGAGTGCAGCGACGACGGAGTCCATTTCAAGACCATATTCAGATCCATACCCGACTGCGTGGACCCGGTGAAGTACGGCGACATCGAGACCACGACGGCGCGTTTCTTCCGCTACCGCAACAGGGTGAAGGGAGAAGCGATGAACCTGTCGGAATTCACCCTCTCCGGAGTGACGCTCGTCAACAACGGCGTGGAGATGGCCGGATTCTACACTTCCGGCTCGATGAGGGACTTCTACCCTACCGTGGATACCGGCGACGGAGTGAGGGCATCGGACGTAATCGACGTCACGAAGCATTTCCGCAGGGGCGTGCTCAACTGGAAGGCTCCTTCCGAAGGCCGCTGGAGGATCTACCGCTTCGGCTACAACCTGACCGGAAAGGTCAATTCCCCCGCCTCGCCGGAAGCCACCGGTCTGGAGGTGGACAAGTTCAATCCGGAAGCCGTCAGGCGCTATTACAAGGAGTACATCAAGATGTACAACGATGCCACGGGCGGTCGGATGGGCAGCAGCATAAGCCACATAATGATAGACAGTTACGAGGCCCGCACACAGACCTGGACGGCCAGGATGCCGCAGGAGTTCAAGGCGCGCAGGGGCTACGACCTCATCAAGTGGCTGCCGGCGCTTACCGGCCTCATCATCGATGATGCGGACCAGACCCTGCGTTTCCTCGCGGACTGGCGCCAGACTCTCGGCGAACTGATGTCGGAGTACCACTATGACATCGTGAGCGACATACTCAAGCCGTACGGGATGAAGAGGTACACCGAATCCCACGAGGCCCGCAGGGCGTTCGTGGGCGACGGAATGGACCCGAAGCACCTTGCCGACATCCCCATGGCCGCTTTCTGGACCAACGGTAATTCCTATTCGTCCTACCCCATGGCCGAAGCCGACATCAGGGAAGCGGCGTCCGTGGCGCATATATACGGCCAGAATCTGGCCGCCGCCGAGTCGTTCACCTGCAGGGGCACGAAGGAAAACGCACCCAGGAGGGCGTGGACCTGCCACCCGGGCAACATCAAGAGGAACGCCGACGCGGCGATGGCCGAAGGCCTCAACCTCTTCGTCATCCACTGTTCCACCCACCAGCCTTCCGACGCACACGTGCCGGGGCTCGCGCTGGGCAAATACGGCCAGTGGTTCACGCGCTTCGAAACCTGGTCCGAAGAGGCGAAGACCTGGACGGACTACCTCGCCCGGAGCTGCTATATGCTCAGGCAGGGCCGTTACAGCGCGGACATAGCATACTACTACAGCGAGACCTCGAACCTCACGACCAGGTTCAAGGATTCCAGGCCGGAGATACCGGAGGGTTTCGCATTCGACTACGTCAACAGGAGCGTCCTGCTGGACGTGCTCAAGCTAGACGGTAACAGGCTTACGACCGCTTCGGGGATGAGCTACAGGGCTCTGATCCTGGACAATGAGTGCTTCTATATGAGCATCCCGGTGCTCAGGCGCATCCGGGAGTTCGCTGACGCTGGGGTCATCATAGCCGGCGCGGAGCCGCTCAACTATTGCGACCTCAAGGGCAGCAAGGCCGAGTTCAAGGCGCTGGTGAAGGATATCTGGCACAGCGGCCGGAGCAACGTGGTGCCCATTTCGGCCTGCGGCGAGGCCCTGGAGGCTGCGGGAGTGGAGAAGGACGTGGAGATCGTCAACTGCAACTCCTCGGACATCCGCTTCGTGCACAGGAAATTGCAGAACGGGGAGCTTTACTGGATTGCCAACATCTGCCCGAGCTACAACGAAGTCGACGTGAATTTCAGGGTGAGCGGCAAGAAGCCGAAACTGTTGCACGCGGATACCGGGCTCATCGAGGATGTGTCTTACAGGATGGCCGGCGGCCGCACGCACATCCATCTGGACATGGTCCCCGACGATGCGGTTTTCATCCTTTTCACGAAGGATACCGATGCCGGGGAGCTGGAGCTGCCGCGCAGGTATGTGAGCATGGTGATTAGCATCGGCGGCGCTTGGGACGTGGAGTTCCTGGACAGGGACGGCTCGACCTTGAAGAAAGCCGGCTTCGGCAAGCTTCAGGGTTTCGAGAAGTCGGCTGATCCGGACATAAGGTATTTCTCGGGCACTGCGGTCTATCGCAAGACTTTCGAGTTCCATGGAAACGGTTCCGGGCAGTATATCCTGGATCTGGGCAAGGTGTTCAATATGGCGCACGTCTATCTGAACGGCGTGGACCTGGGCCTTGCGTGGAAGGTTCCGTACAGGCTCGACGTGAGCGAGGCGCTGATGGACGGGGATAACAGGCTCGAGGTCAGGGTGATCAATTCCTGGGTCAACCGGCTTATCGGGGACGAGCAGCCCGGCGCCGCGCGCAGCACCTACATCGCCTATCGGCAGTATTGGCCGGAGGACGAGTTGCTGCCTTCAGGCCTCCTCGGTCCGGTCAGGATCGTAGCCGTCAGATAGTCCGGGGGCTACTGGCAGGCAGCGGCCCCTGCGGACGTGTCCACCCCCGGACACGGGCAGGGGGCGGGGCCCGCAAGATACGAGTTCCGCGGAGCGGGACGAAGTAGATTGTGGGAGGGGCCGGAGCGAGCGCAGCGATGCGTAGTTCCGCAAGGGCTGCTGTCTGCCGGCAGAGATTCGGCTATTTGCTAACTTTCAGGAGTTTGACACGCCCGTTCCGGGCTTTCTTGAATCGGGCCGGAACAGCACGCCAGCTGACATCGGGCTCGCCGCCGCGGACGAACGGGCAGTCGCCGTGCGCCGCATAGCGATAGATCTTGAAGTCGCAGAACTGCTTGCCGTCCTGCTTGCCGCTCATTCCCACA
>CADAFW010000039.1 GCA_902787295.1 uncultured Bacteroidia bacterium | reverse complement strand
AGCGTCATCATCCAGAAGATCAAGGAAGGAAAGGGCGACTTCGGCTACAACGCACGCACCGGAGAATACGTGAACATGTTCGAGGCCGGCGTCATCGACCCGACCAAGGTAGCGCGCGTGGCCCTCGAGAACGCAGCATCCGTAGCCGGAATGTTCCTCACCACCGAATGCGGCATCGTGGATATTCCCGAACCGGCACCCGCAGCACCTGCAATGCCGGCCGGCGGAATGATGTAGAAGCCAATACGTATAAAGCAGAGGGGGTGACCGAGAAATCAGTCACCCCCTTTAATTATGCTCCGTCGCGCCGTAAGGCAACTGGAAGGCTAATACTTGTTGAGCGGAACGCCTGCGGTCATCTGGCGGACCTTGCGTGCTACGTCCTCGAGGACCTTCGCATGCTCGGCGAGCCCGGCCTTCTGCGCCTCATCGGGCTCCTCGCCCTTCTTGAGGGAGAGTTCGGCGATGTGGGCGGCGCAGGACGTGAGGACGGTGTCGATCAGGCCCACGATGTCCACCATGTCCTTCTCCACGAAACCGCGGGAAGTGATGGCGGGGGTTCCGATGCGCAGACCGCTGGTCTGGAAAGCGGAACGGGTGTCGAACGGCACCATGTTCTTGTTCACGGTGATGCCGGCCTTCTCAAGCTCCCTCTCGGCCACGCGGCCGTTGACCTCGGCGAACTTGCCGCGCAGGTCGATGAGCATCAGGTGGTTGTCGGTGCCGCCGCTGACGACCTTGTAGCCGCAGCGGAGGAACTCGTCGCACATCGCCTTGGCGTTGGCGACCACCTGCTTCTGGTAATCCACGAACTCGGGCTGGGTGGCCTCGAAGAACGCCACTGCCTTGGCGGCGATGACGTGCTCCAGGGGACCGCCCTGGACACCCGGGAACACGGAGGAATCGAGCACCTGGCTCATCTTCTTCACTACACCCTTCGGCGTGGTGCGGCCCTGGGGGTCGTCGAAGTCCTTGCCGATGAGGATGACGCCGCCGCGGGGACCGCGGAGGGTCTTGTGGGTGGTGGAGGTGACGATGTGGGCGTACTTCACCGGATTCTTGAGCAGCCCGGCGGCGATGAGGCCGGCGGTATGCGCCATGTCTATCCAGAGTATGGCACCCACCTTGTCGGCGATGGCGCGCATCCTTTCGTAGTCCCACTCGCGGGAATATGCGGAAGCGCCGCCGATGATGAGCTTGGGCTTGCACTCGAGCGCGGTCTGCTCCATCTTGTCATAGTCGATGAGGCCGGTCTCGGGATCGAGGCCGTATGCGACTGCGTGATAGAGTATGCCGGATGCGTTCACCGGTGAACCGTGGGTGAGATGACCGCCCTGGCTCAGGTCGAGACCCATGAAGGTGTCGCCCGGCTTGAGGATGGCCATCGTCACTGCCATGTTCGCCTGCGCTCCCGAATGAGGCTGGACATTGGCCCACTCCGCATCATAGATGGTCTTGAGCCTGTCGATCGCGAGCTGCTCGATCTGATCCACCACCTCGCAACCGCCGTAGTAGCGCTTGCCGGGATAGCCCTCGGCGTACTTGTTCGTGCAGATGGAACCCATCGCGCGGAGCACGTCCTCGGATACGTAATTCTCGGAAGCTATGAGTTCCAAGCCGTTCTTCTGCCTGTCGGCTTCCTTCTTGATCAACTCGATGATCTGGATGTCCTGCTTCATAAAGGGATTCTAGTTGTTCTGTGCGATTGCGGCCTGTGCTGCGGCGAGCCTTGCGATAGGCACGCGGAACGGTGAGCAGCTGACGTAGTCGAGACCGATGCGGTTGAAGAAGTGCACGGATGCGGGATCGCCGCCGTGCTCTCCGCAGACACCGCACTGGAGATCGGGCCTCTTGCTGCGGCCACTCTGGATACCGTATTCCACGAGGTGGCCGACGGCCTTGGTGTCGATGGTCTGGAACGGATCGGCGTCGAGGATCTTGTTGCCAAGATAGTCGCCCATGAAGGTTCCTACGTCGTCACGGCTGAAGCCGAAGGTCATCTGGGTAAGGTCGTTGGTACCGAAGCTGAAGAACTCCGCGGTGCGGGCCATGCGGTCTGCCGTGAGGGCTGCGCGAGGTATCTCGATCATGGTACCGAAGTGATAGTCGATGGTGAGGTGGAAACGGGACTCGACCTCGAGGCGCACCTTCTCACAGCGCACCTTCTGGAACTCGAGCTCACGTGCGGAAACGGTGACCGGGATCATGATCTCCGGCTGCGGGTGCAGGCCCTCGGAAAGGAGTTCTGCGGCAGCGGTGAAGATGGCGCGGTACTGGGTTTCGGCGATGAGCGGATATGCAACGTGGAGACGCACGCCGCGGAGACCCATCATAGGGTTCACCTCGTGGAGGCTCTCGCCGCGCTTCTCGACGTCCTCGACGGAGATGCCGAGTTCCTTTGCGAGCTCCCTCTCCTTCTCAGGAGTCTTGGGAACGAATTCGTGGAGCGGCGGGTCGAGGAGACGGAAGACCACGGGCTTGCCGTCCATGATCTTAAGCGTGCTCTTGACGGATGCCTTGATGAACGGCTCGAGCTCCTTGAGGGCTTCGGCGCGCTCTTCGTCGGTCTCGCACATGATCATCTTGCGGAGCTTGGCGAGAGGGGTCTCGCTGTTCTGTCCGTAGAACATGTGCTCGATACGGAAGAGGCCGATGCCCTCGGCGCCGAACTTGAGCGCGCGGGCGGCATCCTCCGGGGTATCCGCGTTGGTGCGGATGCCGAGGCGGCGGTATTTGTCGACGATGCTCATGAACTTCACGAAGAGAGGGTTCTCGCTTGCGTCCATGGTCTCGATCTTGCTGGCGTAGACATAGCCCTTGGCACCGTTGAGGGACACCCAGTCACCCTGCTTGTACACGGTGGGGTCGCCTGCGAAGGTGACGGTCTTGTCCTCGAGGTTGATCTTCATGGACTCACAGCCCACGATGCAGCACTTGCCCCAGCCGCGCGCAACGAGTGCAGCGTGGGAGGTCATGCCTCCGCGGGTGGTGAGGATACCGGAAGATGCACGCATGCCCTCGATGTCCTCGGGAGAAGTCTCCTCGCGGACGAGGATGGTCTTCTTGCCGGCTGCAGCCGCTTCCATAGCGTCCTCGGAAGTGAAGACGAGGGTTCCGACGGCTCCGCCCGGAGATGCGGGGAGACCCTTGGCGATGACGGTTGCCTTCTTCTCGGACTCGGGCTTGAGCACGGGATGGAGGATCTCGTCGAGCTGGGAAGGAGAAACGCGCATGACTGCGGTCTTCTCGTCTATCATACCCTCTGCGAGCATGTCCATAGCCATCTGGAGGGCGGCGATGCCGGTGCGCTTGCCTATGCGGCACTGGAGCATCCAGAGCTTGCCTTCCTGGATGGTGAACTCGATGTCCTGCATGTCGTGGAAGTGGTTCTCCAGGCGCTTGCGGATCTCGTCGAGCTCCTTGTATACCTCGGGCATGGCGGTCTCGAGGGACTCGAGATGCTTGTTCTGCTCGGTCTTGGTGGCCTCGTTGAGCGGGTTCGGGGTACGGATACCGGCGACCACGTCTTCGCCCTGGGCGTTGATGAGCCACTCGCCGTAGAACTTGTTGTCGCCGCTGGCCGGGTTGCGGGAGAATGCGACTCCGGTAGCGGAGGACTCACCCATGTTGCCGAACACCATGGACTGCACGTTCACTGCGGTTCCCCAGTCATCGGGAATCTTCTCGATGCGGCGGTAAGCGATGGCACGCTTGCCGTTCCAGCTCTTGAAGACGCCGCCGATGGAGCCCCAGAGCTGCGCCTCGGCGCTGTCCGGGAATTCCACTCCGAGAACCTGCTTCACCTTGACCTTGAAGCGGTCGCAGAGGTCCTTGAGTTCCTCGGCGGTGATTTCGGTGTCGGACTTGTAGCCCTTGGCTTCCTTGAGTTCGCCCATCATGCGGTCGAGCTGCTGGCGGATGCCCTGGCCGTCGGCCGGTTCGATGCCCTCGGCCTTCTCCATGACGACGTCGGAGTACATCATGATGAGGCGGCGGTATGCATCATATACGAAACGGGGGTTGCCCGTCTTCTTGATCATTCCGGGAATGGTTGCGGAGCAGAGGCCGATGTTCAGGATGGTGTCCATCATGCCCGGCATGGAGCTGCGTGCACCGGAACGACAGCTCACGAGGAGCGGATCGTTCACGTCGCCGAACTTCTTGCCCATGAGCGCCTCGGTAGAAACGAGGGCTTCCGCGACTTCTTTCTTGAGTTCGTCTGAATAGCCTCCACCGAGCTCATAATACTCAGCACAGCATTCGGTGGTGATGGTGAAGCCTGCAGGTACAGGCATGCCGAGACGGCTCATCTCGGCGAGGTTGGCTCCTTTTCCACCAAGGAGCTCACGCATGGTGCCATCGCCCTCGGCGGTCTTTCCACCGAAACGATAGACTCTTTTCTTGCTTTCGAACATATCTTAACTATACTTGATTATTTCGCGCCGCGAATTTACTGTTTTTTTCGGGATTTATGAAATAGCATCACAGCAGCTTGGCCGCCAGCTCCGAAAGCGCGCTGCGTTCGCCCTTGCGGAGGAACACGTGCTGGAAGAGCGGCTGCCCCTCAAGCTTCTGCTCGAGGTGGGTCAGACCGTTGGACCACTGGTCCAGGTAAGGCTGGTCTATCTGGAAGATGTCGCCGGTGAAAACCATCTTCGTCCCCTCCCCCGCACGCGTGATGATGGTCTTTATCTCGTGGGGAGTAAGGTTCTGGGCCTCATCGATGATGAAGTAGCATTTCCCGAGGGAACGGCCGCGGATGTAGGCCAACGGCTCTATGATGAGCCTGTCCTGCGTGAGAAGGCTGTCGATCTTGAGGGCCTCGCGCGAACTCGGGCGGAACTGCTCCTTGATCACGTTGAGATTGTCCATCAGCGGCTGGAGGAACGGGGACATCTTGGTCTTCTGGTCTCCCGGAAGGAAGCCGATGTCCTGGTTGCCGAGCACCACGGTCGGACGGGAAATCACTATCTGGTCGTATTCGCTCTCCTGCTCCAGGGCAGCGGCGAGGGCGAGAAGGGTCTTGCCGGTGCCGGCGCCTCCGGTGAGGGCGACGAGTTCTATCTTGGGATTCAGGCAGGCGTCGAGGGCCATCTTCTGCTCATCGTTGCGCGGACGTATGCCGTAGGCCTCGCGCGACTTGACGAGGACGATCCTGTCGCGGGCGTCGTCGAAACGGGCGCACACCACGTCCTGTCCCTTGTCGCCCTGCCAGCACATCTTGTACAACTGGTTGGGACGGGGGCGGGACTCATCAACATCGCGCCAGTCCACGGAGGTCTCCGGACCGTAGCAGAGTTCCTGCATCACGGCCGACGGGAGGGTGCGCGTCTGCACCTCCTTCTGGGCCTCCTCTATCTTGCGTTCCTCGACCTTGTCGGTGAGGTAGTCCTGCACCTCCATGTCCGCCGCCTTGGCCTTCATGCGGAGGTTGACATCCTTGGTCACCAGCGCCACGAAGGCGTCGGGATGGGTGTCGCGGACCCACATCGCGGTGGCCAGGATGCGGTGGTCCTGAATGTCGTCCTTGAACAGGTCGGCATACTGCTCCGAGAAAGGATGGTTCGGCTCTATCTTGATGCGGCCGAGGCTCTTGCCTATCTGGATACCGTCCGGGCCGAAGCTGCGGCCTTCCGTGATGCGGTCTATGTCGCGCATGAATCCGCGGGCGTGGTAAGCGAGCGTATCGTTGCCTTTCTTGAACTTGTCCAGCTCCTCGATGACGGCGATCGGGATCACCAGGTCGTTGTCCTGGAACTTGCGTATCGCCTTGTGGTCGTGCAGGATGACGTTTGTGTCAAGCACGAAGATCTTGCGTTTCTTTGCCATTATGCGAAACTAAAATCAATCTTCTCCCTCGGCGTTCTGCATAAGCGACTCGAGGATGGTCTGTATTCCCGTCTTCTCCGCACTCCTCACGCGGACGGCGCTCGACTTCAGGTTCGGGTGGCCGAGCGGGAAGAAGGCCACGTCCTGGAGGAGCAGTTCGGCGTCCACGTAGTCGAAATCGATGTCCCGGATCTGGATCACCGCACCCGGAATCTCGGAGAAGAGGATGCGGACGATGTTGGGCTCGTTGAACGCGCGAACGGCGTCGGAGATGTCCATGGTGGTTCCCGGACCGCCGGCGCACAGGCTGTTGACCGCGGAGATGAGGCCGCCCTGGGCGACGGTGACGCCGGACAGGACCACCCCGTCCTCCACCAGTTCGCGGACCACCTCGAAGCAGTCGATGAAATAGTCGGAATCGTTGATCTGCGGGCTCACTCCCCCGCCGAAACCCATGGACTGGGCAAGCAGGGAGCCGCCGAGGCGGTATTCGGAGGTGTCGAAGGGCACGTAGATGAGCCAGGACTGGGAATCCGGGACCAGGGTCTGCGGACAGGCCGGCTGCGCGCTGAACCTGGCGTGCCTGGTGCGGTAAGGGATGTCGAACATATCGTCATCCTCCTCCGCGCTGTGCGAGAGCACCGCCTTGAAGGACACGCCGGAAGCCCCGGCGGACGGGGTGTACGAGCAGGACGCGAGCCGGAGCCCGAGGGCATCCACATAGTCGGCGGTCGCAAGGACGGAATTGTAGAAAGCCGCCTGCGAACCCACCGGGCCCTCGTTCCACTTCCACGCCGCCTTGAGCGCAAGGTCGCCCAGGCGGAAATTGCCCTTGTGCCATAAGGCGTCGATGAGCGCCCTGGCTATGAGGCAGCGGGTCGCAACCCCGGAAAACGGCAGCGGGAACTGCCAGCGCGCCTTTCCGGTCTTCTCCAGATACTTGTTGATATCCCTCGGCTTCCAGTCGTGGGCCTCGATGGACGGGTCGATGGTCTCATCGATGATGGTCCCGCCGTCGGGTTCGCATCCGAGCGGACTGTCCGACACCGCATCGAGCAACTGGCCGGGAGTATGCTCCTGCGGCACGCCGTCGATGAGGTACCTGGAATTGAGCGCGCTTGTCATAGATAACAAATATACACAAATTTCATCAAGGTTCAACCGTCAGGGGGGCGGAACCTGAATCATTGGCGCGATAGTGCGGCGCATAGAGGCATTCCACTTCCGTCACGGGTGTCTGGAACACGCCTTCCTGCGTCACGAAGAACTCTTCCGTGACAGTGGTCTTCTCCTCGGGATATGAGTCGAACCAGTACTGGGTGCGGTCGCTCAGGACGCTGCGGTAGCCCTGGGGCGAGAAGCTGATCCAGCCGGCAACCCTCAACGGCCTTATCCACCAGCCGTAATGGCCGGAAAGCTGGTCCACCGGACGGAACGCGGCCGGCCTCGGGGCGGTCAGTCGCACGAAACTGCGGTTCTCGCGGTTCCAGATGCGGTACTCCGCACGGACGCTCTCGCCCACGTGCAGCACGTCGCCGTCCTTGAGTTCCGCATATCCGGAGCCGCGCTTCACGAACCAGTGGCGGCTCACGCTCATGTCATTGCCGGCGGCCTTGATGCCGCGGAACGGGAGCGTGGTCGTCGCCTTGAGCGCAATCACCTTTGTATCAAGGAGTTCCTCCGAGCCGGAGAAGACCGATCCAAGAGCCTCGATGTAGGCCGGGTCGTCCTCCCACTGCTGGGTCTCCTTCTGTATCATGAGCCAGAGGCGTATGCCGTCCGCCTCCTTGGTGTTGGAGGTCTCGGCCAGCAGGTCGCAGAGCAGCGAATGGGCATAGAGCTCGCTCTCGAGCAGGCCCCTCCAGGGCATCACGGCGTTGGGATAATAGCACCCGCCCGCCCAGTGCGGCTGGCAGTACTGCAGCAGCGACTCCACGTCCGCCGTCAGGGAATTGTTCAGGCGGCGTTCGGTGCCGAAGCGCACTCCCCAGTCGGACGCCAGCGCCTTTCCTTCAGCGCTCGCGAGCAGGTTGCGCATAGTCTGTATCCTCCTCGCCTTGGCAAGGATCATCCCGTTGAGCCCGCGTTCCTTTGCCGGCACGAGATACTCGCGGACGGCCTTGCGGAAGTCCTTGAGTTCCTTGGCATCGGCCCCGGAGGCTTTGAACTTCACCTCCGGATAGAGCGAACGCACGTGGAGATACTGCTCCAGGCTTATGCCTCCGCACCATATCGGGCGGTTCTTCCCGTTGCCGAAACGGACGAAGTCCAAGTAGCCGGCGGCATTCCTCAGGGCGGTTTCCATCTCCTCCGAAGGATTCCAGCCGCGCTGCTTCATGCTGCTGAAGCGCTCGAGCACGACGGCGGTGATCACGGGAGAGGAACTCATCCCCTCGAACCAGCCGAATCCCAGATCGGAATTGCAGCAGGCCAGGATCTTGCGCTCGAGGGCATCCTTCTCCGACTCATTCAGGCCGGTAGCGCCAAGGCCCTCCGCCAGCACGTTGGAATAGAGCGCGTCGGTGAGCGAGAGCACGTTGTCGGACTTGGCCTCAACCCTCTCGGGCACAGCCTCTTCCAGCATGCGGCGTATGCTTATTACGGTCTCTTCCGCATCGGCACCGGACACATTGACGAAGAGGGCGCGGAGCGAATCCAGGAGCGCCTGCCTGTCGGCTCCGGACAGCAGCACGGCGGAATGGGACTCGGTGATGGTCTGCACGGCCTCGTTCACGGGTATGTTCACGAACACGGCATCCGAGCCGAAGGATTCATCGTCCGCGACGAAGCTGACGAGCAGCCCGAGATCGGCGATGCCCTCAGGTGCGTCTGCATCGAACGACACGGCCGCGCTGCCCCCCGCGGGGACGTTCACCTTGACGGATGACGTGGACAGCATCCTGCCCGACTTGTGGTCCTTGCCGTCGATGAAGCGGCATACGACCTTGCCGGATACCGCCTCGGCGGAGCTGTTGGACACCGTGGCCCGGGCGACGTAACGGTCACCGGCGATGAGATACTGCGGCTGGACCAGCGCCACCTTGACCGGCAGCGTGACCACCATCTCCCTGCGCAGGACGGCGTTGCCCATATTCTTATCGTGCGCGAAGAGCTGGACCACATAGGTCGAAAGCTTGTCCGCGGTGGTGAAGCTGAACTCTATCCTGCCGTCCTTGTCGGAGCGCAGGAACGGCTCCCACGCTATCGTATTGGCGAAATTCTCGCGGATGACGACCTCGGCTCCGGCGTCCTCCCCACCTTCGGGAGAAGCCGCAGAATACGCAACGGACTCCTCCGCGACTTCGGCAGCATCCATATCCATCATCATCACGTCGGCTGTGGCGGCGGCGTTCTTTGCGGCCATCATCACCTTACCGGATCCGCGGGAACGGCTTAATTGGAATGGTATAGCTTCTTCTTCGCAAATAGAAGTCAAGGGATCCAAGATTTCCACTCCGTAGCAGACCACGGAACCGGTAGCGAAATCATAGTCCACCACGGGAGTTCCCCGCCTGGCAGGGGTGACGGTGCGCCAGCGGTTGGGACTCAGCGTCTCCGTGGACTTGTCGAACACGGTGGCGGCGCATTCCACTCCGGCAGCAGTGCTGATGAGGAAGGAATAGCCGTGGCCGGGCAGCGTCGTATCCAGGAACCTCGTGAACGAAAGGGGGAACTTCTCCGTCTCGGTCTTCTTCTCGTATGTGTGCGAATAGCGATGCGCTTCTCCGTCCTTGAAACAGAACAGGTTAAGCGTAACGGATGCCGGCCAGGCGGCCCTGCGCACATACCTCACGGTATGGAGCGAATTCTCCTTACCGGGCTGGCCCTTCAGGTGTATGAGCTGCTTGTCCAGCAGGACGTTCCCGTCGCCGAAGAGCTCGGCCACCACCCAGGCATCCCCGCAGGTGGTTCCGACCTTCATCACTATGTCATCGCCTTCCGGCACGAGGAAAAGCGTCTTGACCTCGTCGTTAAGGGCCTTGTCGGTCTCCGTCAGCTTATAGAAATCCACCACATCCTTCTGGGTGATGGTCTTGCCCTCCGATGATACGGCCTCGGCGTTCAGCGTGAAGCGGTAGAGCCCGGCCGGGAGAGCGGACATATCTACGTGGAAAACTTCATTGAGAGCAGCCTTGCCCTTGCCCACGACTTCATCCCCGTGCCTGAGGGTCCAGCCCATTTTCAGGCGGCTGTAGTCCTTACCCCCATCCACCGTCACCTTGAAGTCAGCAGCGGAAGCGGAGACGATGCGGACGCCGGACCTTCCCAGCTGGCCTTTGGCGGCATTCAGGAGCTGCAGGTTGAGCGGCAAGATATTGCAGGATTGACGCCCGGTGGAGAAAGACAGGGTCTCACCCGTGCCGTCCGTCACCTTCACCGTAATGTTGTAGGACATATAATCCCGGTCTCCGGCCTTGAACGCTATCTCGAAACTTCCGTCAGAGGCAAGTTCGAGCGTGCCGGCCTCACGGAAATCGGAGTATGAACTGACTTCATAACTGATGTCCGCCGCACCCAGGCTGTGCCCGGAATAAGCGGCGATCTTTCCCCTGACGCGTATGGTGTCGCCCGGCAGATGGGCGGAATCGTCCGGCTCCCAGGTGAGCGTGTAGGTGGGGAGCACGACGTCATCCACGGTGACCCCTGCGGTGGCGAGCCTCTTGCCGCCCTCGCTGATCCAGATGACATAGCGGCCGTTGCGATCGGTCCGCACCAGTTCAAAGTCTCCCGCCACGGAGCCGAACTCATTGGTAACCAGCTCCTTGGTAGCGAGTTTATTGTTTTGCGTATCAAAGAGTTCCGCGGTGAGCTTCACGCCCGCGCGCACCTTGTATTCGTAGTAGCCGCGATAGAGTACGGCCTTGAAATGCACGGTCTCGCCCGGGTTGAAGATGGCCCTGTCAGTAATGAGGGTGCAGTAGTCCATATCGCTCCGGGGGGGCTGCTGATTGTCGTCCCAGCCGGCAAGGCGCATCTTCCTGCTCAGCCGCAGGCGGCCGTCCGCTCCCCTGCAGGAAGCCTGGACAATGTAGCGCCATCCTTTCGCCTTGGATGTAATGACCTCGGGCAGGCGGGTGAATCCGTCCATCACGATGTTGCCGGACCGGGCAACCACCTTGCCGGAAATGTCGTAGACCACGAAGTCGCAGCTCTTCAGCGGCTCTCCCGTGAGGTAATCCGCCACGTACGCAGAAAGGCCCTTGGAGTCGTTCCTGGTCGCAAGGGAAAGAGTATAAATCCGATAATCCGATGAGGCTTTCACCTTGCCGTTGGAGCATTCCACCATATAGTCTCCGTCGTCCGTCACGGGGAGGGAAACCGTCAGGGTGTCCCTGGCGAAGAAACTCTTCACCTCGTTGACCAGAGTAGTCTTCCACACGGTCTTGCCATTCCCGCTGAGCTTCACGTCCACCGACGGGAGGTTGCAGAGGGCAACGGTCAGGGTACCGTCCTTGACCTTGAAGCCTATATTCTTACCAGTCAGGTACTTAATGAGTTCCTTCACATCATCGCAGCAGTCGGCGATGTGCTTCTCAATCTTTTCGCATTCCTCCCTCGATATCTGCACCGGAGGCTGCTGTTTCCCGGCAAGTACGGACAACCTCTTCCGCAGGAGATCCTCCCTGGCCAGCAGCGCGGCGGCAGTGCCCTCGTATTGCTTGCAGTAATCAAGCAGCTTGGGAACGGTCTTGTCGTCCTTGCCGTAGAGGTTCTCTATTTCGGTCTGATCCGGCCGGGCGGCAGGATTCCCGTCCGAGGCGAGGACGGCATTGCCCAACCTGACGGTCAGCGGCCGGACCGGGACGGGCTTGATGCCGGATGTGACGCGGGTGGCCACGACATAATCCGCGGCAGAGCGCCGTATCCCTGTCCGCAAGGAAAAGATTCCATACGGCATATTCATAGTCGTTCGAAATCACGTCCTCCAGCAGCGCCGGGAAGAATTTCCTGCCCTGGACGGTCCAGTCGTGCTTGTAGAACTCTTCGTTCTTTTCCGACAGGAGACGCTCCTTGTTGGCTTTCACGTAGTCCACGATGTCTCCGTCGTGCATATGGCGGAAGAAATGCAGCACCGGCGAGCCGAGAGCCTCCAGTTCCGCGTCGCTCTTCCGCTGCGCTTCCTCCCTGTCCTTCCAGTTCATGGAAGAACGGACATCTACGGCCCTGGAACTTGCATCATAGAAGTCCCAGGGGAGATTCCTGCGTTTGGCCTCGGCCTTGATCTTGTCGAGTGCCGCGATCTGGTCCTTAGGCTTGTCGGCATTCTCGGCATTGTAGTAAGATTTCCAAAGTGAGACCAGGACGTGACCGTCTTTGTCCTTGTCGGTGGTGCTTGCAAAAACCGGTATCATGCTCAGTGCTAATGTGGAGAGCAAAGTGAAAAGGTATTTCATTGTTCCCATTTATTGGTCGTTTCAAGATGTTCGATGGCTTCCGATACAACAAAAGTACTGCCACCGATGTAGATTATGCGGCGGAAATTGCGGGAAAGCGCTGAATCCACCCCAGCGGCGACCGAAGTGGCCAGCCTGACACGGGAAGAAAGATCCGGCCTCAGAGACGCAAGCTGCTCCCCAAGTGTCGCCGCCGGCATAGCGCGGGAAGTCGCCGGCGCGACCAGCACGTAATCCGCATCCGCGGGCATCAGGTGGGAGATGGACGCGAGGTCCTTGTCCGCCATCACCCCGTAAACGATCGTGAGGGGCAGTTTTGCGGGAGCCAGGGCGATGCTGTCGCCGCTTGCAACAGACGCAGGGTCGCAGCCGCCGCCCACTTCAGTTGCACTGCGCTCGGCCTCCAGGCGGGCGAAATTCTCCTCCAGCGCAGGAGGATTGTGGCCTATGTCGAAGATGAGTTCCGCGTCGCCGACCACGTGCGTCTCCCAGCGGCCGCGCAGCCCGGTGATCTTCACATAATCCCGCAGCGCATCGGCATCCTCCTCCACTCCGAGCAGGTCCAGCGCCAGCTTTACTGTCGGGTGGTTGAGTTCCGCCCAGCCGGGGGGATTATTACCAACGGCGGCAGGCAGGTCCCCGGGGGTGAGCCCCTCAGCCCGACGTTTACCCAAATCTTCAGGAGGGCCGAGGGGCTCACCATCGGGGACAGTATTGGCAAAAAACAACGGGCAGTGGACCTCCAGCGCGCGCGCCTCGAACACCGGCGCAGTCTCCTCATCCCACTCCCCCACTATCGCCGGCACTCCCGGCTTGAAGATTCCGGCCTTCTCGGCGGCTATCTTTGCCCGCGTATCGCCCAGGATGGCACAATGGTCAAGGCCGATGCAGGTGATTATGGATAATTCGGGAGTGATGATGTTGGTGCTGTTCCGGTCTCTATCACCGCGATGTCAAGGTCCTGCCGGGCGAACCACCAGAACGCGAGCGCCGTGGTGATCTCGAAGAACGAGCGGCCCTCGAGCAGCTTCTCGGCACTCTCGAGGAAATCCCACACGTCCTTTTCCGGGATCAGGCGGAAGGAAGCGGAGGGCTCGACGGAAGCGGCTACAACGCCGCGAGTGGCGCTGGCGTCGGATGCCTGGGGCTCGACGACTTTGATGCGCTCGCGGAAATCCAACAGGTGCGGGGAGGTATAGAGCCCCACCCGCATTCCGGCCGCAGTGAGTTGCGCCGCGAGCATGGAGCAGACGGTGCCCTTGCCATTGGTCCCGGCCACATGGACGGACCGGAACTTCTCCGACGGGCGGCCCAATGCGGCATCCAGCTGAAGCATCGCTTCAAGTCCGGGT
>CADAFW010000038.1 GCA_902787295.1 uncultured Bacteroidia bacterium | reverse complement strand
TGCTATGACGCCAAGGTCGTCGGCTACCGCGAACTCTGGATCGCCGAGGGTTCCGGCCACTCCTGGGCCTACCCCGACCACCCCGCCGAGTACGTCGCCCGCGTCCGCAGTTTCCTCCGGAGAGAAGTGGAGTAGTTTCAGCGCGGAACCATTTTCAGCCGCGAGAACTTTCTTTTTTCATCAAATATTCCCACCTTTGCAGCGGAGAGATGGCCGAGTGGTCGATGGCAGCGCACTCGAAATGCGCCAGACGGAGCAATCTGTCTCGGGGGTTCGAATCCCCCTTTCTCCGCAAAGCGCGCTGAATGTCAGCGCGCTTTCTTATTGCTAGTTCCCGTCCCTGATCTGATAGGAGCCCTCTTCGAAGTCGAATGACCCGAACAGGGCGAAGGGAACGCTGCTCCCGTCCGCAGGCAGAGTATTGAACTGATCCAGGGTCATAGGATGCTTGGCGTCCCGCGCGTACAGGAAAACAACGGCAGCGGCGCCTTTCCGGGCTGCAATTTCAAGTTTCTGCGTGGGGGTGAGGGCCTCTGACTTGGGCTGGATGAAACTATGCCGTATGGTGACGATCTTGCCGTTGACGTCCTTGCCGGAATAATCGCTTTCGGCACCCTCGGCACCCAGGTTGACAATCTGCCATTTCTTGGACTTCCCCATCTCCAGGAGGCGCTCCCTGCTCCGGGCACTCGTCTGGAGGTTGCAGGTCATGAACCCTTTCTGGAAAGCAATGTACCTAAGCGGACTGCGGATGACTTTGACCGGTTTGTCAATCAGGGAGACCTTATAATACTCAGTCTCGTCAATCGAACTGTCGTGGTAGATGCTGCGCATGGAGCCGCTTGTCTCCGTCATGTCATAGAATTCTTCGATCAGGCGGACTTCCGGAGTGCCGTCGCCGTACACCTTCACATCCATCCGGAAGCAGTCTTCAGCGTCGATGCAGGTGTAGGGATAAATCGAATTGTCGCTCACCAGGTAGGTCGCGTCGGGCAGGTCTTTCCAATCCGCGCTCAGACGGAAGCAAGAGCCCGGCTCGGCCGTATAATCATAAATCATGGAATACCCCCCGGTGGGGCTGGTAAGCAGCCACTGTTTTCCGATGGGCGAAATCGGTTTGGCGGGAGTATCAGGTTGTTTTTTATTGCAGGACGGCAGCAGAGTAAGAACTGCGACAAGGATGGCGAATATCTTTCTCATATTCCAAATACCAAGTTTCATTCAGTTCATTTCTCCGGCAACGGGGTGCGGAGTTCGCCGCTGTAGCTGATGGTCTCGCGGTTGCGGGAGACGACGGTGATGTCGGAGAGACCGTTGTCGAAGACTATGATGGTGAACATCAGCTGGTCGTTGCCGTTCCTGGTGGTGAACTGGATCTGGCGGCGGTCAGACTGCGGGGCGCTCACGTAATACTCGTCGATGGTGGATTCGAAGGACATGCCGTTGCTCTGGCTGCCGTAGTCCACGGAGTAGGCCACGCCGATGAACGGCAGGTAGGAATCGACCTTGTCCCCGTTAACCTTGAGGCGGAATCCGTCCACCACGCGCGAAGGACCGCGCCGGGGGTAGATGCGGGTGATGTCGATGGTGTAGTGCCTCTGGCTGAGGCTGTCGGCCACGGCTTCGGCGATCTTCGCCTCCTGCGCAGGGGTCAACCTGAATGCCGCGCAGCTGCAGAGGCAGATGATCGCGGCGGCGATTGTCAGAAACTTTTTCATATCGTTTGTCATTTATTGTCGAACATGCTTCCTACCTTGTCCAGGTCGGCTCCGAACACCGCGGAGGCTATCTGCTTCAGGGCGGCCTCGGGGCCTTCCATATGGATGGTGTACTGCGTGTGCGTGAGGGATTCGCCGGGAGCGAGGCGGGCCGCCGGAGACGAGGTCTCGATCTCGTAGAACGGGCCCATCAGGGTGCCGGTGTCGGTCACGCCGTCGTTGTAGGAGTTGATCACGTCGCCGGAGAAAGGATCGTCCTGCGGGCCCCACTGGCCGTTGACATAGACGTTATCCCCCTCGGGGACAGTGTATTTCAATATGGTGAGGACCTTGCGGGCGGAGTCGTAGCTGCCGCAGAGATCCTTTGCGCTGCCCTTCGGCAGGCCTATCTTGGAGCGGAATTCGCCGTCTATCTTGAAGTAGACCATCCCGTCCTCCACCACGAGCCTGTCCGCGGGGACCTTGCCGAAGTATTCGTCATTCACCGGCTTGCCCCCGAAAAACTTGTCGTACGGGATGAAGACGGTGGTCGTCGGGGTCGGGGTGAAGCAGCCTAGGAGCCATACGGAGGGCATTCCGCTCTCCGCGTCCCAGGCGCTGTCGCCGCCGTTGGTGAGGGTGTTGACGGTCCTGTAGGCAATGACGCGGACGCCATCCGGAATGGCAAGCGCACCGCCGGAAAGCACCGCGGCGGCATCGTCCACGAGTTCCACGCTGCGCTTCACGTCGATGATGAAACGGCGGCCGGAGGCGTTGTTCCAGTCCAGGCGATGGGTGAGCACGATGGCGCTGCCGGAGGCGGATTCCACCTCGAAGGCCTCCGTGTCTATGCCGGCGGGAACTCGCCAGTTGGCATAGGTCTGCCCGGCTCCGGGGGCGAAATACCAGGAGAAGGGGCCACCTTCCGGGCCTATCCAGAAGCGCTCCTCTCCCCCGTACGGGTTGAACTGGGGGCTGCGGGCGCCTTCATCCATATATTTATGGTTGATCCAGCCGTAACCGGGGGCCTTGAGTCCGCCGGTGGTGGAGGTCATCACGCGGCCCTGGAGAGCGGGTACCACGATCAGGCGTGAGAGGCCGTCGGCACCGACGAGTTCCACGGGCTCGAAGCCGCAGTCCTGCAGGTGCTTGAGGTCGTAGGCATAGGTTCCGGGCTCACAAGGGCCCTCGCAGCCCGCAAACGCCACCTGGGCGGCGAGCAATGACGGTATTATCTTTCTCATTTTCATTTCATTTCATTTCATTTCATTTCGTTTCATCCAACACGGCGGCGCGGCTCTCACGGCCGTCCACACAGACGCTGAGGGGCTCCGGGAAGCGGACCTGGCGCACGAATTCCGATTCGTACACCGCCTCCATGGCATCCAGGCGGTCGAAGTCTATGAAATCGTCCTCCGATGCGAACGGATTGACATTGATGTAGCCCACGTTGAAGGACGTGAGGTTCTGGAAGAAGTGCGTGCCCTGGCTCGGGTCCACGCGGAAGTTCTCCAGGCAGCATTCCACTATGGCCTTGGCCTCGGAGATGTCCGACCAGCGCACCGGCACGCCGAGGGAAGGGATGCTGGAGCCCCAGCGGCCGTAGCCGATGAGGATGTAGTTGCGGCCTTCCTTCTGCATCTGGGCGTTGATGGCGGAGACTTCCTTCGCCATGTCCTGCGTCCTGGTGTTGACGAAGTTCTCCCTGCGCAGGTACACCACGTCGCGCACGTCGCCGAGCCAGCCGGTGCCGAGAGCGCTGTGGGAGCGGAGCAGGGCGTGGCTGTCGTCGATCTTCCCCCAGTCCACATCGGCATTGCTGGTGTCCAGGGATATCGGTCTGATCTGCAGCACGTTGAAGATGCGCGGGGAGCCTTCTTCCGGATCCATGTCCACGGCGAATTCTATCTCCACGCCGGTCTTCATCTCCTTGCGGGCGATGTCGAGCAGCTCGCTGACAATGGACGCCAGCGGGAAGGTGTTGTAGCGGAGTATGTGCGCGAAGGTCACGAACTTGGGGCCCTCGGCGAGGGGTGAATCCACAATGCGCTGGCTCTCGTAGTCCCAGGTGCTTGCGACATACTTGAGGCTGCGGAACTTGCCGCAGTCGGCGATGGGGATGGATTCCAGGTTGACGGCGTCGTCGATGGAGGTCTTGAACTTCTCCGGCTGCAGGTTCAGGGCGTAGATGCTCCTCTGCGTCTCGGACATCGTGAGCGCCGGAGTGGAGGTCTGGAGCACGTGCTTGGGGTACTTCGGCGAGAAGCGGAGCACCTGGTCGCCGTCCACGACCGCCTTGCCGAGGCCGTATGCCAATTTGCATATGCCTTCTTCCGGCCTTTCGTGGCCCACGGGATAGAAATTATAGGACCGGGCGACGCCGGAGAGGGTCGGGAAATAGTAGCCGGAGTCCTCGCTTCCGCAGACTTCCTGCAGCACTATGGCCATCTTCTCCTCGGAGATCACGTTCGCGCTGGCGGTGATGTAACCCCTTGAGGATGCGAAATATACGGATGCATAGACGCTCTTGATGGCCTTGGAAAGGAGCCTCAGCTGCTGGTTCTCGTCGTCCACGTGCGGGATCATGTAGGTGGAATAGACCCCGGCGAAAGGCTGGTAGTAGGAATCCTCGAGCTTGGAGGAGGAACGGACCGCGAGCGGGCTCTTCACGTGGTGGATGAAGACCTTGAGGGCGCGGGTCAGGTCGGCCGGGAGGGTCGAGGAGACGAATTCGGAGAGGATGTCCTCGTCGGAGATGTCCGAGTTGATGACGAACTTCAGGCCGTTCTCACGGATGAACCTGTCGAAGTACTGGGTGGTGATCACGAGGGTTCGGGGCACCAGCACGCGGACGTCCTCCCATTTATCGTAAAGGTCGTACTTCTGCAGGATGCTGTTCAGGAAGGCCAGTCCCCTCGCCTTGCCGCCGATGGAGCCGGTGCCGAAGCGGGAGAACCAGATGGCGTCGTTGTAGGTGTCCGGATTGAAGCCGGCGACCACGCCGAGGCCCTGGCTCATGCGGTAGTCGTGGATGAACTTTATGTCCTGCCGGCGGTGCGCCTCGATGTCGGTGTCATCCTTGATACGCAGCGGGCTCAGGATCTTGCCCACCGAAAAGATACCGCGGGCGAACAGCCACTTGGACAGATAGTTATTATCCGCCAGATGACGAAATACTTCAATAGGGACCTCGCTCAGGATCTTCTCGAATCCGTAGAGGTCTCCGGCGCGCGCGATCTCCTCGCCGGTCTTGGGATCGGTGACCACGAAGTCGCCGAATCCGAACTCGCGCTCGATGTAGCTGCTGACTTCCTGGGTGAGGGTCTTGGACTTCTTCACCACGAAGCCGACGTGCAGCTGCTCGGCCACCTTGCGCATGCTCTCCTGCGAAGACTGCATCAGGATGGGCATGCGGCTGTTGTCCTTGCGGATGAGGTTGACGAGTTCCACGCCGATGTCCGATTTCTCGGACGATGAGGGGTCGCCCTTGTGGATCACGAAACCCACGTCGGAGATGACGCCGATGAGGTTGTTCTTGTATTTCTCGTAGAGTTCCACCGCCTCGTCGTAGCAGGTCGCCATGAGGATCTTCGGGCGGGAGCGCTTGCGCTGCACCTGCTGCTTCTCGTTGAGCGCGTCCTTGATGGATTCGCTGTTCTGCTGGAGCACCAGCGTGTAGAGCAGCGGCAGGTAGGTGGAATAGTAGCGTATGGAGTCCTCGACCAGCAGGATGGCGCGCACCCCGCCCACGAGGCAGTCGAAGTCGGCGTTGAGCTTGTCCTCGAGCAGCTTGATGATGGCGATGATGAGGTCGGTGGAGTTGTTCCAGCAGAAGACGTAGTCTATGCAGGAGGTGTCCTTCTGGTCCAGCAGGCGGTAGATTTCGCGGGAGAACGACGCCAGGAGCACTATCGGGGTGTCCGGGGACTCGGCCTTCATCCGGTGGGAGAATTCGAAGACGTCCAGCTCGCCGACGTTGTACATCGTGATGACGAGGTCGAAGTTCTCCCCCGCCATCGCCAGGGCAAGGGCGTCCATCGTGGTCTCCACCCGCACTATTGATGGCGGGTTGCTGAGGTTCAGGTCGGAATACTCCTGGGTGATCTGCGCCTCGATATGCCCGTCTTCCTCGAGGGCATAGCTGTCGTAATTGTTGCAGACAAGCAGGATACGCTTGATCCTCTTGCTCATCAGTCTGGAGTAGTCCGGTCCGTTGTCGCTCATCGTCGTCTGTTTATGTCTTACAAATATATGATTTTTGGAAGCAAAATTCTATCTTTGCTTATATGAAAAGAACAAGCTTTCTCTGCATTCTTGCAGTAGTGACCTGCCTGCCGGCATTGGCACAGGAAGTCAACATCGGATCCTACAACATCAGGAACCACAACAAGGGTGATTATAACCACGACGACGGATGGAGGCAGCGCCGGGACGTGCTGTGCGGCATCTTCAACCTCTGCGACTTCGACGCATTCGGCGCGCAGGAGGTCAATGACGACCAGATCCGCGACATCCTCGAGAGGTGTCCCGACTTCGATTTTGTGGGAGTGGGACGCGACGACGGAGCCAAGGGCGGCGAATACAGCCCGGTCTTCTACAGGAAGGACAAATACGTGGCGCTTAAGAGCGGCACCTTCTGGCTCAGCGAGACGCCCGATACCGTTTCATACGGATGGGATGCGCAATGCCGCCGCGTCTGCAGCTACGTGCAGCTCAGGGACAGGAAGACCAGGCAGCAGTTCTGGTTCTTCAACACCCACCTCGACCATATCGGCATCGTAGCCCGCAGGGAGGCCGTCAAGCTCATCGTGGCCAAGGTCCACGAGCTCGCGGGAGACAAGGCTAACGTGGTGATCACCGGCGACTTCAACGTGGACCAGTTCAGCGAGCCGCACGCCACGATGCTGGAAAGCGGCCGCCTCGTGGACAGCTACGACATCGCGAAATACAAGTTCGCGCCGGGCGGAACGTTCAACGATTTCATCCCCGCGAAGTACACCGAACAGCGCATAGACCACATCTTCGTGGGTGCCGGTTCCAAGGTGAGCCGCTACGGCATCCTCCTGTTCCACTACTGGTCCGGGGGCAAGCTCGGGGACACCACGCTCAGTTCAGCACCCGGTGAACTCAGGGCAGAGATGCGCGAGATCCATCTCCCGAGCGACCACTACCCCATCTGCGCAAAGGTCACCTTCCCGAGGAAGAGATAGGATCACCTGGATACCCTCAGGTGGTATTCGACATACTTCGACCATTCGCTCAGCCGGTCGTCGTCAGGGGCGACCACGCAGACGATCAGAAGCACATCTTTACGGATTTCCGTGCACATGAAAAGCATCGGGAATCCGTTTTCGCATAGTCCGGAAAATCCGTACGCCCTGCGGTTCTGGAACTTCCATTCCGCGATCGGGCATTCGTCGTCATCGTCGTCGGACCAGCCGATGATGTCGGCATAGTTGGCATAGGCCTCGTCCTCGGCGGTGGTGTCCGAAGGCATGTCGCCTATGTAGCATTCGATGAGCACCTCGTCCTCGCCCTTCCCGTCGGGAAGATGGCACTGGAGATGGGTGATGACGGCGTTTTCGACCTCTTCGTACTGGTCGATCTCGGAGGTCCAGCCCTCCGGAAGCGGGATATTGAGATTGTATGTCATGGTCCTATTTGTTGAAAACCGGCCTCCCGGCCTCGGCAGAAGGGTGTCCGGCGGCGAAATGCGGCCAGCCGTCCTTGTCCCAGAAGAGCCTCTCGAGGACGAGGCAGCGCTCCTTGTAGCCGTCCCCCTTCCAATAGGAATGGAACAGCATCCAGTCCTGCCCGGCGTCGTCGGTGATTATCTGCGAATCGTGCCCGGGGCCGATGAAGGTCCCGTCCGGGGACGAGCCCATTATGACGTTGGAATAGCCCAGCGCGCGGAGTTTCTTCCCGTCCGGCCCGCGGAACGGTCCCATGGGGCTGCGGGAGCGGGAAATGAGCAGGCGGTAGCTGCTCTTCTCGTGCTCGCAGCAGCTTCCCTTGGAGGTGAAGAGGTAGTACCAGCCGCCGCGCTTGACCACGTATGCGCCTTCCATGTTGGGGGCGCCGAGGTGCTTCTTCTCCCTCCTGGGAGCGGTGGAGAAGCCGTCGTCGGAAAGCGGGATCACCCAGATGCCGGAACGCGGCCCCAGGCTGCCCCAGTAGAGGTATTTCCTGCCGTCACTGTCGCGGAAAAGGTTGGCATCGATGGAGTTGGCCACGCCGGTCCCCTTCCAGCTGACGACCTCGCCCTTGTCCACGAACGGCCCCGTGGGGCTGTCGGACACGGCCACGCCGCAGCCTTCCTTGAAGATAGCAGCCCACACGCCCAGGGCGTAGTAGAGCACGTATTTTCCGTCCACGTAGTTGATGTCCGGCGCCCAGAGCTTGGAGCCCTCGACCCAGGCGGGCCTGCCGTCGGGGAAGCCGTCGCAGACGAACTCCCAGTCCACGAGGTCCCGGGACCTGTATATTGGCAGGTTGACGGTCTTGGCACCGGCACCCGCGGAGGCGTCCTTGTTCACGCTTCCGCTTCCCGGCACGACGCTCTGGGTGGAATAGACGTAGAAATAGCCCGTGCGCGCACGGTCGTCCAGTACGGTGGGGTCCGGGCAGTCGTGGGCGATCACCGGGTTGGTATAGGTCGTGCGCCCGCCGGCAGCAAGCGTGCAGAGCAGCAGGCCGGCGCTCAGGAGGACTTTGAAACAGTTCCGGTTCATTGGGGAAAGATACGAAAAAAGTTCGTAGATTTGTCAAAACCGCATAACGATACTCCCAATGGCAGACGAAAAGATAATCTTCTCGATGAACGGGGTCGGCAAGGTCCTCCCGCACAACAACAAGGTCATCCTCAAGGACATCTACCTTTCATTCTTCTACGGCGCCAAGATAGGCATCATAGGCCTTAACGGTTCGGGCAAGTCCACCCTGCTCAAGATCATCGCAGGCGTGGAGAAGTCCTACAAGGGCGAAGTGGTCTGGGCCCCGGGCTACAGCGTGGGCTACCTGGAGCAGGAGCCGCAGATGGATCCGGACAAGACCGTCCTGGAGGTGGTCCAGGAGGGCGTGCAGGAGGTGATGGACCTGCTGGACGAGTACAACGAGATAGGCGCGAAGTTCTGCGAGCCGATGAGCGACGACGAGATGAATGCGCTCATCGAGCGGCAGGGCGAGCTCACCGAGCTCATCGAGCATCACGACGGATGGGAGCTGGACGCCAAGCTGGAGCGTGCAATGGATGCGCTGCAGTGTCCCCCTTCCGAGGCCCTGGTGAAGAACCTCTCCGGAGGCGAAAGACGCCGCGTGGCCCTCTGCCGACTGCTTCTCAGGCAGCCTGACGTGCTGCTGCTCGACGAGCCCACCAACCACCTCGACACCGAGAGCATCCAGTGGCTCGAGGCCCATCTGAAGCAGTACAAGGGCACTGTCATCGCCGTGACGCACGACCGTTATTTCCTCGACAACGTGGCCGGCTGGATCCTGGAACTGGACCGCGGCGAAGGCATCCCGTGGAAAGGCAACTATTCCTCCTGGCTGGAGCAGAAGAGCCAGCGCCTGGCGATGGAGGAGAAGCAGGAGAGCAAGCGCCGGAAGACGCTCCAGCACGAGCTGGAGTGGGTCAGGATGGCCCCGAAGGCACGCCAGGCCAAGCAGAAGGCCCGTCTCGGCGCCTATGAGAAACTGGCTTCGGCGGATGTGAGGGAGAAGGAGGCTAACCTCGAGATCTACATCCCCAACGGCCCGCATCTCGGCAACAAGGTCATCGAATTCCACGACGTGAGCAAGGCTTATGGCGACAAGCTGCTGTTCGAGCACCTGTCGTTCGTGCTGCCGCCCGCCGGCATCGTGGGCGTGATAGGCCCGAACGGCGCCGGCAAGACCACCCTATTCCGCCTGATAATGGGGATAGAGAAGCCGGACAGCGGCAGTATAGAAATAGGTGAGACCGTGAAGATTTCCTACGTGGACCAGCAGCACAAGAGCATAGACCCGGACAAGACCGTCTTCGAGACCATTGCCGACAATTCCGAATGGGTGAGACTCGGCGGCAGGGAGATCAACGCCCGTTCGTGGGTGTCCCGCTTCAACTTCTCCGGCGCCGACCAGGAAAAGCTCTGCGGCGTGCTGTCCGGAGGCGAGCGCAACCGCCTCCACCTGGCCCTCACGCTCAAGGACGAGGGCAACGTGCTCCTGCTCGACGAGCCGACCAACGACGTGGACGTCAATACCATCCGTGCCCTCGAGGACGGCCTCGACGGATTCGCGGGATGCGCCGTGGTCGTCTCCCACGACCGCTGGTTCCTGGACAGGATCGCCACTCACATCCTCGCTTTCGAAGGCAATTCGAGCGTCTATTTCTTCGAAGGAAGCTACTCCGAATACGAGGAGAACCGCAAGATGCGCCTGGGCGCAGAGGGTGAGCCTAAGAGGTTCAAATACAAGAAGTTGATGGAGTAATCCAATGCCGGAACAACAAACAAGAGGGTGACTGTAATCTTTCGATTTTCAGTCACCCTCTTTCGGAAGCGTGGGCGCTGGCAGATTCGAACTGCCGACCTCTTGCGTGTGAAGCAAGCGCTCTGAACCGACTGAGCTAAGTGCCCTTTGCGGATGCAAAAATAAACAATTTTTCGATTATCCGCATATTATTTTTCAGATTCCCCGCTACGGGCGCTATTCCACCCGCTTCAGAGTCGTGATGACGCCCAGGCTCTCCCCCGCCGGTACCGTGAACTCGAAGCCGCAGATGTGCTGGGAGACGGGCGGCTCGAAGTCGGCACTCTCGAAGCCGGCTTCAGCCGGGTCGGAAGGATAGATATGGTAGGCGGCATGCGCAGCCAGGGCCGTCTCCGGACCGGAAGCGGCGATGGTGACCTCCAGCAGGACGGACTTGCCGTCGGCTCTGAGCAGGATGCCGGAAGGAGTCACTTCCGGAACGGCCTCGCTCACGAGGGTCCAGCGGACCTTAGCGTCGGCGGGGCCGCCCTGGAGCCTGTCGATGACCTGGAGGTAGGACCTGTCCCTGATGGACACTTCCCGGACGGCCTTGGAGAGGTCGCCCCAGAAGAGCTTGGTGAGGTCGAACGCAGCGCCCATCCTGTCGGGCTCGTCATAGCGCCCGATCATGGGCGCGAACGCCAGGATATTGTGGGTGGAGTCGTTGACTGTGAGCGTGTTATGCTGGAGGTTGTGGTAACGGAAGAGTTTCCAGCGCCAGGAGGACTGGGTCTTCCTGTCCCAGAGATAGCCGCCCCTTTCCTTGATGGGGTTCTCCAGCCGCGCATAGCCCAGAGGGTCCGTTTCGCTTGCCCAGCGCACCCCGTAGGCGTCATAGACGAAGGTGCCGCAGTCCACGTGGCCGTGGTTGGAGGAGGCGGAGCCGCCGTGGACTCCGAGATAGAGGTCATCCTTCTCCCAGCCGGTGCGGACCATCGCGATGGGGGTCACGCCGTTGCCGAAGTAGCATTCCTTCTCGGAGGGATTGACCGTGGCGGGGTCGATGCGGGAGGCATAGACGAGGAATAGCGGAAGGAGCCGGTCGGAATCGCCGCTGGCGTACGGGGTCTCCATCAGCTGCTTCTCCTCGAAATAGAGGTAGTCCGGACGGTTGAAGCGCGCGGCCATATACCATAAGGAGGCGTGCGGGGTGAGCGCGGCGCTGTTGTCGTAGTAATTGAAAACGCGGTTGGTGTTGCCCTGGGTGAAGATTTCGTACTCCCCCGTTTTCTGGAAACCGGGTTCGTCGGCCAGGCCGAAGTCCGTGCCCAGGCAGGATTCCAGAGAGGCCTGGAGCAGGCTCTGGAAGGTGTTGCCGTAGTTCCAGTAGCCGGGGCCCTCGGGATAGGCTCCGTCGGGCTCATACATATATTTCATCGCCTTGCGGTTGGATTCCACGCCCTTGGCAACCACTTCGCGCGCGGCTTCCGGGAAGTTCTCGTACATGGCCATCGCGGCGCAGATGAGGCCGCCGTTGCAGACCTGGTTCCAGTTGTGGATGGAACGGTAGAACCAGGCGTTGCTGGTATCGCGCGCCTGGGCGAAGGAGAG